>JAUVIB010000024.1 GCA_030592985.1 Calditrichaceae bacterium
GTTTTTGTCATATCAATTACAGGTTAAAATTAATTCCTGATATTTTTTTATTTTGCTACCGGGATTAATACTCTGTTTTTTTACTATTCCCGATCCTTTTATTCTTACTTTGACTCTCGACAAATCAATTTTCGAAAGCGCTTCTCTTAAAGATAACCCTTTCATACTCGGTATGGTTTTATTATAAACCTTTGGCCGAGAAACCTTTATTTGAAGCACTCCATCTTTCGCAAGTACATTAGTTACGGTATTTCCCGTTCCGCTGATTTCATAGTCTGTATTTTTTGCCTCCAATATTGCTTTTGCTCCTTCAAGAGACAATCCTTTTAAACCGGGAACATCTTCTTCTATTTTGGCCAATTTTATATCAGGCCCATCTACTATATGGAAATTTTCATTAAAACCCATAATCTGTGTCATAATAACTTTAAAAACCGGCGCTGCTACGGCGCTGCCATAGTAACCATTTTTAGGTTCATTAATAAAAACACCACATACATATTCCGTATTTTCAAGAGGTCCAAAACCGATAAAGGATGACAAATATCTATCTTTATAATATTTTTTGGTCTTGGTATTAAATTTCTGTGCTGTTCCCGTTTTTCCTCCCACATCAATATCTGACATTTGGACATATTTTGCCGTCCCATATTCGACAACACCACGCATCATTGATTTAATATTTTCACAAACAGCAGGTGAAATCACCTGTCGTACAACATGCTGTTTATATAGAGTTTTATAATGACCATTTACATCATTGATACCATCAACAACATATGGCCGATATAAATAACCACCATTTACAATAGCGGCATACGCCGAGACAATTTGCAATGCATTAACACTGATTTCCTGACCGATCGATATGGAAGCTTTTGATAATCCGGACCATTTTGCCGGTTGTCTGAGAAATCCGCTTGTTTCACCGGTTATACCTACTCCTGTTTTTTCTCCGAAACCAAAACTTTTTAAATATCGAAATAAAGTATTTGAAGGTAGTTTTTGACTCAGTTTTATCATTCCGATATTTGATGAATATTCTATTACTTTTTTCAGCGTTAGCCAGCCGTGTTTTTTACTGTCATTCATATAATGATTATATATTTTATACCTGCCATTTTCACAAAATACCAGCTCATTCTCCTTTGCCAGATTTTCCTGCATTAGAGCAGCCGCTGTAAATATTTTCATGGTCGATCCAGGCTCAAAAACATCAGTTATCACACGATTCCTTTTTGTGGACGGACTAAAAGCACTCTGTCGATTCGTATCAAATGTGGGATAACTGGACATGGCTAAAACCGCGCCCGACCTCGGATCCATTACAACAGCCATTCCGGATGAAGCTTTCGCTTTTTTAACACCCGCTTCTAATGCGTTATCAACAATGGTCTGGATATTTTTGTCGATTGTTAAATAAATATCCGAGCCGGAAACAGGTTTACGTAATGCATAATCCGCATCATAGAACTCTGTTCTGCGGGCATCATAAAGAAGCATTGCTTCTCCCGCCACGCCACTGAGCACTTTTTCAAACTGCAGCTCTATTCCACTCAAACCATAATCATCGGGATCTGTAAATCCCAAGAGAGGAGCTGCCAGTTTCCCATATGGGTAATATCGTCTAAAATTTTCCCGCTTAACCAGTCCGGGATCTTTTATATCTAGGATATCCCTGATTTTATCGCCGGGTACTTGCCGGGCTAAATAGACAAAACGGCTTTCTTTTGTCAATTTCTTTAAATAATATGATTTTGGCTGTCCAAAGGCTTTCGCACAGGCAGAAGCGATTACTGATTTATTTTTTACCATTTTGGGATCAGCAGCAAGGTCATATAATATTATTGTCGTAGCCAGTTTATTTCCATTACGATCACAAATCGATCCCCTTCTTGCAGATAGTGTAATCTTTTTTTCATATTGATTTTTGGCGGCTTTTTCAAACATGGCATAATCAATAATCTGAATACGAAACAGATTCATCTCTAACAGTAACCAAAATCCGAAAAGAAAAAATAGTAACAGATAGAGACGCTTTTTATTGAATTTTGAATCTACTTCATTATACACTACTGTACTCCTGCTAAATTTACCTTAACAGTTTTTTTCTCTTTACTGGCAAATTCCTGCTTTAGAGCTTTCAAACGATCCTGATCAATAAGTTTTATCGCCAGGTTCTTATCATTATTATTAATCATTCCATATTTTTCTCGTGCAATACGCAGAATTCTATCAATATTACTTAGTCGATCAACTTCAGCCTGAAGTTTTTCGGTTTGACCGTTAATTTTTTTCAACTTTTGTCCCAGCGCCCTTCGATCTTTCATTATCAGATCAACCTGGAACATTAAATACATTTTTAAGGCAATAAAGATTACAATACTAAATATGATCAGTAAAGTTTTTATTTTATTATTAAATTGTATATTTAGTTTCTTTTTTTTCATATTTTCTCACCTACTCTCAATTTCGCACTACGAGCGCGGGAATTTTTTTTAATTTCCTCTTCATCCGGTCTGATTAAAAACGGTTTTATTCTTTTAATTCCTGGCTTTTCTCCACATATACAATAAGGTAATTCATGTGGACAAGTGCATGGATTTTCCTGCATCTTGAAAAATTCTTTTACAATTCGATCTTCCAGAGAGTGATAGGAGATCACAGCAATCCGGCCACCTTTGCTTAAAAAACCCAGAGATTCTTTTAAAGTCTTTTCCAGTATTTTCAACTCTTCGTTTACTTCTATCCGCAAAGCCTGAAAAATACGGGCATATGTTTTTATCCTCTTATACTGCGGTGTACAGGAATCAATCACTCCGGTTAAATCACTACTATGTATTAAAACACGATCTTCCCGCAGCTTTACAATTCTCCGTGCAATCCTCTGTGAGTATTTTTCCTCTCCATATTTTCTGAATATTCGAATTAGATCATCCAGATTGTATTTATTAAGAATATCAGCAGCCGTAAAACTGTCTTCTCTATTCATACGCATATCTAATTCTGCATCAGTGCTAAAAGTAAAACCTCGTTCATCCCTATCTATTTGGTGGGATGAAAGCCCTAAATCAAGCAGCAGTCCATCAATAGTATCTACCTTTGCACTTTTTAATGCTCCGCTAAAATCATTAAAAACACCGTGATAATAAACGACATTAGCATATTTCTTCAAATGTTTTCTTGAATAATCAAGCGCCTCCTTATCCCGATCAACACCAATATATATCGCATCTGCAGACAACTTATGCAAAATTATATCAGCATGCCCTCCACCACCGAGAGTGCCGTCATAATATACTCCATCAGGATTGGTAATCAGCAAATCACGAACAGCAGACCCCAAAATAGGAATATGATAACCGCTGCTCATTGTAATCAGGATCCTTCGTCAAAGAACATGTCTGTAAAACTGATTTTTTCGCTCAATTCCGGTAAACTGAGATTCTCATCTTTAATATAAGTATCGTAGCGTTCAGGACTCCATACTTCCAGCTTTGAAAGTGAACCAATAATAATCAGTTCTTTTTCAATACCGGCAATTTCTAAAATACGCTCCGGTAGTTTTACTCTTCCCTGTGTATCCATCGTGGCAATATGGGCTGAGCCGGCAAAAAGACGAATAAAATTCCGTGTTTGTTTGTCGAAAGGATTTAAGGTACGTAGTTTTTTGGTGAGACGCTGCCACTCATCAAGAGGATAGGCATATAAATTGATATCCTCAAAGCCGCGTGTAAATACGATTGTTTCTTCCGCCTGAGGTAAAAACATCTTACGTATACCTGAAGGGATGTTAACACGATTTTTATTATCTAAAACACAATGAAATGTGCCTGCGAAATCCATGAATGCCATATTTTCTTTCCAGGGATTATTCACCACTTTTAACTATTTTAAGGATTTTTACACCACAATGTTACTGTTTTTTTTTACTAAATGCAAAAATAAATGCACTTTTTTGCCATTATATCCCCTAAAAAATTAGAAAACTGTCGTTTTAGAGAAATATTTTAAAATGGTTGACAATTTAAATATTTGGTATTTTTCATGATATTACTAAATTAGTCTTATCTTTATCTTAGAAATCAACTATAATGACTTAAATTAGTGTAATATATCGGTTGCTTTATACAATCATTCTTATAGTGAGGATATTATTATTTCTGATTGCAATTGGAGTACCGGGTAAATATCCGCTTCGATTGTCTCATATATCCCATAACTTAGAGTTTATCGAACTATAACTTTTTATTATGGATATATTGTTAATATGAATGACCAGTTGAGAAAACAATCAATACATTTTGGCTAAAGCCCAAGAGATTTATGAAATTTAACCCACTATCTGAAGATAGTGGCTATTAAGGCCATAAGTTCTCGCAAATTATCCTGAATAGTCCTGTGCTTCAGCTCGGGGAACAATATTTACATCGTATTCGGGCTTTAGCCCATAATTAATTTAACTGGTCATTCATATTTGTAATACAAGCACTAAACTGATATCAACTTAAAAAGAACGGTATTTTATCGATAAAATGAAATTCAAATTAGTACATATAATTACATTTTTGATCCTATTTCATTCCTTTTCTTTCGCGGAAAAAACCGATATTATAATTCTGAAGAATGGCGACAGAATAACCGGTGAAGTGAAACGAATGGAATTTGCGGTGCTTACTTTAAAAACGGATAACATGAGTACAATTGAAATTGAATGGAAAAAGATACAATATGTGAAATCAAAATTCAGTTTTAGGGTGGAACGGGAAAATGGCATAAATACTTTTGGCATCATCAACACAGATACTCTTAATAATGAACTTATTGTCGGAATTGCTCCTCATACAGATAAAATAAATTTAGATAAAGTCGTTCTCCTAATTCCCATAAAAGAGACGTTTTTGGACGCTTTAAGTATTTCTACCGATATAGGTTTCAGTTATACAAAAGCCAGTGATGTATCCCAATTTAATATAAGCGGAAATTTAAATCATCGAACCAGACTATATGAGCGGTCGATTGATTTCACTTCAATTATGACCTCTCAGGTTGATACATCACAGTCCCAAAATCACGATTATAAATTTCAGGTAAAACGCCTTTTGCTCCGTCATTGGTATCTAGTTGGAGGAATTGGCGCCCAAAAGAATACACAATTAGGCTTAGATTTACGATTGCTTATAAATGGTGGAGGGGGAAACGATCTCATCCGAAATAATTCAAATATTTTAAGTACCGGCGGCGGACTACAGCTAACGCGCGAATGGACAAACGGCGCTGCCAATCCACAGAATAACTTGGAAGGAATATTTAATATTAAATATTCAAAATTTCGCTATACCTCACCAAAAATAAATTGGACTACTACTTTTAATGCCTATCCTAACTTAACAACCAAGGGACGATATCGTATTGAATTTGAAACCAAATTAAAATGGGAAATTATCAAAGATCTATTTTGGAAACTCACATTTTTTGATAATTATGATAATATGCCAAAATCATCTTCCACAGAGAAAAATGATTATGGTATTACTATCTCATTTGGCTGGACATTTTAATAAAATTGGAAATATTTAAATGAAATAGGAAATAAAATTATTTCAAACTTTGTTCTTGTATATAATGAGATGTTTTTTGCATTTATGTGCATAAGTTTTTGCTTATATCTATATTACAATCACAAAACATTAAACTAAACAAATCACAAAAATTATTTAGGCAATAAAAAAGGAGAAAAAATGGGATTACATTTAACAAACCGCGTAAAAGGTATAAACTTTGTTAATCTTGCTTTATTTATAGCGCTATTTATGGTTTCCACAAGTAATGCGCAATTGCAACCAATAAACAAGGAAAAAAATGTTCGGGGCATTGAACTCATCGGTATGTACGGCTATCAGTTTGGCGGTTCCTTAAACGCCTATGATGGTAAACTTACTATTAATGATTCGGATAACATGATGTTTGCTTTGGATATTCCTATGAGATATGGCATGATGGTTGAGTTGTCTTACAGTCGTCAAAACACCTATTTAAAATTAAAAGAATATGGAACAAATATTACAGAAAATATTTCTGATCTCGCTGTAGAATATTACCAAATAGGAGCTATCAAAGGTTTACCAAAAGGAAAAGTTGTACCTTTCGGACAATTTTCCCTCGGAGCCACCCGTTTTCATCCCACAGCCTCGAATTATAGTGATCTTTGGACATTTTCCGTAACCTTAGGACTTGGCGCTAAAATTCATATTAACGAGCGTTTCGGTTTGCGTTTACAAGCCAATATGTTAATACCAATGCGCTTTTCAGGTGTAGGTTTCTGGTTCGGAACCGGAGGTGCCAGTGCAGGAATAACAGCAGATGGATTTTTACAGGGTAATATTATGGGCGGACTCTTTATTAAAATATAGAAGTATCGGGATTTCTCTTTCCTTCTTCTCCCATGCAAGAGATACCCACTTTAAACGGAGTCTCTTGATAATAATTTATCAGATCATTTATTACCATTAAGAATCTAAAAATTAGAACATAGAAAAGCCCCGTTCCCGGGGCTTTTTTTATAAACTTCACGATTAATTTATATGTTTTGTGGACAAATATTCTGATTATGTCATACCATCAATCAATTTACAAGACTCGATTTGCAAGAAATATCAAAAAATTGTTACAAAATGTACACTAACAGTTATTTGCAAAATAATTAAAATATTTCTTTCTTTTTTAAATTTGCATTAGTAAATTATGGATGTAATTCATTTTTTATTATACACAATAATATAAGGAAGAGATATGAGCACTAATAACTCGTTTAATCCTTTTCGGATGGCACAAGAACAGTTTGACCATGTTGCAGACTTAATTGGTTTGGATCAAAGTACAAAAGAATTGTTACGCGTTCCCATGCGGGAATATCATTTTAGCATCCCTGTAAAAATGGATGATGGACATGTGAAAGTTTTTAGAGGATACCGTTGCCAGCATAACGATGCCCGCGGCCCTGCAAAAGGCGGTATTCGTTTTCATCCCCAGGAAACCATTGACACTGTACGGGCTTTATCCATGTGGATGACATGGAAAACAGCTGTTGTTAATTTACCGCTCGGCGGAGGCAAAGGCGGCGTAATTTGCGATCCTCATAATTTGAGTATGCGCGAGCAGGAACAAATCTGCCGCGGCTGGGTTCGCCAGATAGCTAAAAATATTGGACCGGTCAGCGATGTCCCTGCACCGGATGTAATGACTAATGCCCAGCACATGCTTTGGATGATGGACGAATTTGAAACGATTCATGGCGGGCGCTACCCGGGATTTATTACCGGAAAACCGGTTGGAATGGGAGGTTCTCTGGGCAGGACAGAGGCAACCGGTTACGGCGTTGTATACACCATCAGAGAAGCCTTAAAGGAACTTAAAATAGATCCAAAGAGCACAACAGCTTCCATACAAGGATTTGGAAATGTAGCTCAGTATGCCATTGAATTATATACTCAATTAGGCGGGACTGTTATTGCTGTTTCATGCTGGGATCAAAAAGACCAGACTTCATATACGTATAAGAAAAATGATGGTATTGAATTGAAGGGTCTTCTTGAAATTACAGACCGTTTTGGCGGTATTGATAAAAACAAGGCTCAGGATTTAGGCTATGAAATTCTTGACGGAGACCAATGGATAGAACAGGAAGTAGACATCTTAATCCCGGCAGCTATCGAGAATCAAGTAACAGGAGAAACAATTCAAAAAGTGAGTAAAAAGGTGAAAATTATTGCCGAGGGAGCCAACGGTCCTACAACTCCGGAAGCAGATGCTGTTATTAATGAACGCAATATATTTATCATTCCTGACTTTTTGGCTAATGCAGGAGGGGTTACCTGCAGCTACTTCGAGCAAGTTCAGAGTAATACGAATTATTTTTGGGAGAAAGAAGAGGTTCTGGGGAAATTGGATACAAAAATGACAACAGCATTTATAGCAGTTAACGAACTTGTAAGAAGTAAAAACCTTTATGGCCGCGATGCAGCTTATGTTATCGCTATCAGCAGAGTGGCCCAGGCTGTAAAAGACCGCGGCTGGGTTTAGTATTTCTTATCACAGTAAGAATTGGATACAAAGACGGCAAAAATAATCATCTTTTAAGGGATAACATTTTTTTAAACTTTAATAAGATATACAAGAGGTAAATACTTGAATATTGGTTATTGGATATTGACATGTTTTTTATTTCTTTTGTAATCCCAATTATCAACATTCGCCTCTTTTTTTACTTTACTCATAAGTCCCTTCCTTTACACACCTGAGGCGAGCAGTAAAAAATAGGGAAGGGACTTTAAACCCACTTAGGTTTTTCTCCCCTTCCATGCTGCATCAGGCATCTATGTTCCGATGTTTTTATAGGAAGGAGGTGGGTAAAAAAACTGCAATTACGTACACAGATTAATTAACAAGAATGCTTTTTACTTTTCAAAAAGATTGACCCGCGGAGAGGAAATCCACGTTTTAGGTAGTAAGAAAATAACGGTAGAATTGAGCTGCGGTAATAAGCGGTCAGAGTCTCCCAACGGGATGCCTTCGGCAAGCCCCAATATTTTGATTATATATCTCAAATAGTCATTCATATTAAAAGTAATATAATAGGACAATATTATATAAAAAATGAAATTAATTTAAAGAAACATGAGTTTTATCCGAAAATATAATATATATCTTTTAACGGAGTTTTAAATATGCACATGAATTATCTGAAAATATGGCTTATCTTAGTAATTTTTTCATATACCGGTTACGCTAATGAACTAAACTATTCGAGTCAGAATCTTTTCCCTGTACATAATGAAATGGTTGCTGCCAGCCAATTTTGGATTAAAATTTTTGGCGAGCATAATACCAACGAATATTTGATTCATGATTCCAGAAAATTGAATATTGTTTATGAAGTGATAACCTGGGGCAAGCTTGATGAAAGTAAAGCCGACGATCCTTATTCGAAAGAACAAAAAAAGTATTTTAAAAATAAGATTAAGTTTTATAAAGAAATATTAGTCGATTTAGCCGCGGTCTATCCAGATACCAACAAAATGAATACGGATCAGAAAAAAGCGTACCGGCTATTAAGCGGTTTTAAAAGTAAAAATGATTTCTTAGAAGCAGCGAATCGTATCCGGGTCCAGAAAGGTCAAAAAAACAAGTTTAGACGCGGACTGGAAATTTCGGGTCGATATATGTCCTATTTAAAAAAAACATTTGAAAAATACGGTTTGCCGGAAGAACTGACCGTTCTACCGCATGTGGAGTCGTCATTTAATTACAAGGCTTATTCCAGCGCTGGCGCGGCTGGGATCTGGCAATTTACCAGGGGAACCGGCAAACAATTCCTGAAAATTTCCTATGAAGTTGATGAACGTCTCGATCCGATTTTAGCCACAGAAGCAGCCGCTAAATTGCTAAAAAGAAATTTTGAAATATTAGGCAGTTGGCCGCTGGCGATTACAGCTTATAATCATGGCGCTTATGGCATGAAACGGGCCGTAAAAAAGATGAAAACCACAGACTTGAATAGTATTATTAAAAAATATCGCAGCCGCTATTTTAAATTTGCCTCCCGCAATTTTTATTGTGAGTTTATTGCCGCCCTGCATGTTTCACAAAACTATCAAACTTATTTTGGAGCCATTGCTTTCGAAGATCCTATTCAATACAAAGAATTCCGGCTTTCTCGATATATGAAATATGAAACATTATCTAAATATCTGGACATGGATAAAAATCTATTTCGTAAATATAATCCGGCCCTGCGTCTCTCTGTTTATAATAATTCCAAATATATGCCCAAAGGATACCGGGTTAGATTACCTAATCATATATCAACGGATTCTTTGTTGGCATCCATTCCTGAAGCAGCTTATTATGCCAATCAAAAACAAAGCAAATATTACCGGATTCGTTATGGGGATACCCTAAGCGATATCGCCCGTAGATTTGGGACTTCCGTAGAAATGTTGTTAGCCGTGAATAATATTTCCAATGAACACTTTATTCGCCGTGGGATGACCATTCGACTTCCTGACAAGACGGATGCACCGGTTATATTGGCCGCAGCGGATAAAAGTGAAAACAAAACAGAAGAAGCGAAAGAAGCTGCTCCTGAAGTAGCTAATGAGACTCCATTAGAAACACCGCCCGCAGATTACTCCAGAATTCCCATTGTAGCAACACCATCGCCGGAACCGGCAAAAGATTCTACCCTTGCCCATGCAGCGGTTTCAACAAATGGTACTAATCTAACTGATCTGGAAATTGAGTTTATTCAACAAAAACATCCGGCGGTTGGCTATATCCGTGTTGAACCGGAAGAGACCTTGGGTCACTATTCTGATTGGCTGCAGATTAAAACCCAGAGTATTCGTAACTGGAATAATTTATCTTTTAAAACTCCCATTCATTTGAATAAGAAGATAAAATTAGTATTCAAAGATGTAACTCCTGGTGAATTTAATAGCATGCGTCTGGAATATCACCGTGGACTTGAAGAAGATTTTTTTGTGAATTATGAAATAACTGATACGCTTGTTCACCAGGTAAAAAACGGGGAAAATCTTTGGTATCTATGTAATTATGTATTTAACTTGCCATTTTGGCTTATTGTCGACTACAACAAAGAAATAGATTTCGGCAAATTGAAACCTGGAGATAAGCTGGTCGTTCCTGCCGTTAAAGCAAAGGGATAAGAATATAGCGCAAAAAATGAATAATCCGGGTTTATGAAAATATGGACTTGTTCCTTATAGGAGTGGTATGTCTGAGAATGAAAATATTTATTTACTTGGATGACTGCTCTTGCTTAAAAGGGGGGTTAATTTTAAATTAGTATAAACGTGTTGTAAAAACCGGATTCTTTTTGCTGTTTTTTTGCTATTAAGTCGGAATAGGGCAAATAACTTTATAACTCACTGCGCGGTTCTGCCGCGATAACCCGCCAAAAACTGTAATGAATTTCCCAACACCAATAACTTCCTTCATCAGTTCCAATGTGTTTTTTTCAGTGGATTCAACAGAAACAGCTCCAGGTAGTTTCCGGCAATACATGTAAAAGAAATCTGCGAGTAAACTCATCTACCGATACGATTAATTTTTTATCAATATTCCCGTTTTTCCTGTCTTTAAAATTAAAAATAACTGTTCCGTTCCTTTTTGAAACACTTTGGGTTCCGGATTCTTGCAGGTTGATCGAGTAAGGGCGATATTTACCTGTGATCAATCAATTGCAACATAATGTTCATACTCAACCTGATTCCATTTTGTTTTACTTGCTTTTGTACTTAAATTTGATTCGTTCATCACGGTCTCTTTTTTTATGAGTTGTCATATTACAAATGTTTTTATAACATTTCTACATCTTAAAAATAAGTGAGACCATTTTCTCAATTTACCGACAGATTGGACTTTGCGTTTAGATACTAATTGCAAAAAAGTTTTCTAAGGAGTTTATTTATGACCACGACCCAAAATAAATACGATTTACTTGTCGATATCATCGATGAACAGGCAAAAGGATTAAGCAGTCTTTATGAAATTGAAGAGGTTCTCCATAATTCTGCCATAGATACAGTGGATGCTTTAGGAGAAATAGCCAACCTGATACAAGAATCATTTAAAATTCACGGGAAATGTTCAACTATTCTTCAATATAGAGATCATATTTTTCATTCTGGAGGTAAGACTAAGTATCCGCATAAGGTCTCTGCTGATATTATTGTGCGAAAGCGAAAACTCGGATTAATAACATCTACATTTAAAAAGAAAAGACCAAAGAATTTTAAATCAGAGAAAGAATTTCTGCAATCCATAGCTTACCGTATCGCAGATTTTCTGCTATACCGCAGACTTAAATCTATTTTTTATGACTGGGAAACAACAAAACAAGAATTTACCGATAAAAAATCTGGTGAATGGCTGGTAATTCTTGAACTATTAAGACGTACAGACCCTGAACTCTTTTTCAGAATTTCCAGAAAAATGTTAAATTACCTCATATGGCAAGGCTTCAAAGAAGCCGAAGAAATTCTCAAAAAATTTATCCCGCAAAACAGACAAGAAAATGGGGCAGGTGAGGTAAACAGTCCTCAGGAAAAACATACTTTTGAAGATTCCCTTGTTCTAAGCAGGGACATCTTCAAAATAGCCAGAAATAATTTTGATAATGATACTATTCTTGCATTAATTCAGAATTGGATACAACAGGATAAAATAAGTTTTTTAGTACGTGTTACCGCAAATAATAATTCTTCATTAACAGACATCAGTCATGCACTACGACGTTATTTCCAGATTGCGCCAAAGGGACTCACTTTGGCACATTCCATTAAAATCGGTGTTAGCGCTTCACTAATCCGCCGTTTTTTCAGCGATCAACTTGAATTTATCAATATTGCTAAAAAATTTGTGACTATTTCCGATTTTGCAGAACTGGCCAAACAAATGATATTCCCTGATGAAAGTCACGGTAAGCTGGGCGGCAAAAGCGCCGGACTATTTCTCGCTAAACATGTTTTAGATGAATATAAAAAGGACAACCCATTACTGGATTCCATTAAAACACCCAATACCTGGTATATTACCTCTGACACCATGGTTCAATTTATGGAGTATAACAATCTTGAAGATATTCTTGAACAAAAATATAAAACTATTGACGAAATACGCAGAGAATATCCTCATGTAATTCTATTATTTAAAAGATCACACTTTCCTCTTCAAATTTTACAAGGTTTATCAATGGCTTTAGATGATTTTGGAGACCATCCCTTAATTGTCCGCAGTTCCAGCCTGCTTGAAGATCGCCTCGGGGCGGCATTTTCAGGAAAATATAAAAGTCTGTTCATATCCAACCAGGGAACAAAGCAGGAAAAACTTCAGTCTTTGACGGATGCTATTGCCGAAGTATATGCTTCAACCTTAGGACCCGATCCTATAGAATACCGTGCATCTAAGGGATTACTGGATTTCCATGAAGAGATGGGAATTATGATTCAGGAGGTGGTTGGTCAGCAAATCGGCGATTATTTCTTTTCGGCTTACGCAGGAGTTGCCTTTAGTAAAAATGAATTTCTATGGTCACCACGTATAAAGAGGGATGACGGACTGGTACGCATTGTTCCCGGTCTTGGAACACGAGCGGTTGATCGAATTGGTGATGATTATCCTATTATGGTAGCGCCGGGCCGGCCGGAATTACGTACAAATATTACTATCGAAGAGAATATCCGTTACTCACCAAAATATATTGATGTAATAAACCTCAGGAAAAATAAATTTGAAACCATTGAAATTGCAAGCCTTTTGAAAAATTATGGACATATTTATCCCGGAATCGAACACATTGTTTCTGTTTTTCAACAAAATCATTTAGTAAAAGCAAACCGTTTAATGACCGACTTTACCAAAGAAGATTTAATTATCACCTTTAATGGAATATTTAAAGATACAACTTTTATTAAACAATTGCGATCCATACTAACCATATTGAAAAATGAATTACAAACTCCGGTTGATATTGAATTTGCCTCAGATGGAGAAGATTTTTATCTATTGCAATGCCGGCCCCAAAGCCAGACCGACGCTGCTGCTCCTGCAAGAATACCGAAGAACCTTGTAAAAGAAGATATTATTTTTTCTGCTAATAAGTTTGTTTCCAATGGCAAACTTAAAAATATTGAGTATATTGTTTATGTATCTCCGGAAGGCTATTCCGCCTTAACGAGCCTTGAGAGAATGAAAAAAGTTGGCAGAGCCATCAGTAAATTAAACAAGGCGCTGCCGGCGCGTAAGTTTATATTATTAGGCCCCGGACGCTGGGGAAGCAGAGGGGATATTAAGCTGGGCGTAAGTGTTACCTATTCGGATATAAATAATACAGCAGCCTTAATCGAAATCGCCCGCAAAAAAGGCGATTATACCCCTGATTTATCTTTTGGGACGCACTTTTTTCAGGATTTGGTGGAAGCAAAAATACGGTATCTGCCTCTCTATCCGGATGAAAAAAGAAATATTTTTCGCGAAGATTTTTTTAACAATTCTGAAAATATTCTAAGTACTCTTTTACCTGAATATGAAATATTGAATGACGTTATCAAAGTTATTGATGTAAAACCAAGGATATTTAAACTCTTAATGAATGCCGACAGTAACCATGCTTTAGGAATTCTAACGGATAAGAAATAAATAATGAACAATGAAAAATTAACAATTAATAATATTTACTGTTAACTATTTACAATAAAACTACAGATTATGTCCTTAGTCCAGCTAATAGTGACATAGCGAGATTACATTCATACCATTGAATATTAAAAAGAAATTGATACACCAATTTTACCCATATTGTTCAACATTGGTACTTCTGATTCAAACGGCCAATGCATATTATTGCTAAGCGCTAAATAATAACCATACGTTAATCCGTTTGTTAAGGCAAAATATAAAATCGGCCCAAGTATAGGCGAACCCTTAACGATGTCCTTAGCAAATTTCCCCACAACACCCATACCGATATACACCAATGTATAACTGCCAAACCACTGCGGAAAAATTACCCGTGGATAAATGACAGAGTACTCGTAAGAAGCAATCGCATCAATACTTCCAAATAACCGTACTTTTAATCCGGCTTCATTGGTAAAACCAAAACGGTAAGCGTCCTCAAAACGGTCTAACAAGGCCGTATCGGATTCGGAAAGATCATCCGGTCTGACAGATTGCATTTTGTACCACTGAAACGAATGCTGAGCGAAAGGGACGATTTTAATGATACCCAAATTATAGCCATAGCCGTGGCGAACACCGAACCCAAACCGGGTTATTTTCTCATTAATATAATGTGGCTCATCTTCGGTGACAAAATAATTCAAATCTTTTTCCATATATGCGCCGGTAACATATTTTTCATCCAGCTTCACTATCCCGCTTGAAAATGAATCAATTAAACTATATCCGATTTTACCTTCTATTATCCCGTTAATATAAAAGTCTCTCTGTATATTTTCATGCGTTAACAATCCTAATCCATAGTTACCTTCTATAAATGGACGGGCATCATCGAAGCCCCACGACCAACCAAGTCCGAGAAAGGAAACCAAATCCTCTGCACCTTCGCTATCATCATATTGGGCAAACACTGAATTCATCATTAAAGACAAAAACATAACTATGGTGAAAAAATATTTTTTCACTATTTCCTCCAAACCTTTGTAATTATAATTGCTGTGTTTGATTTCAAAAAACATAATTTGTAATACAGAGATAATCTACATAAATTTACGCAATACAGTCTAACTATGCAACAAGTTTGTATTTCAGATTTGCATAAACATTTAGTACATCCTAAATTTATATGAATGTAACACTAAATTGTTCCCTAATTTTGATATAACGAATTAAGTTAATATTAAATAAGTTTCAGAATATGGCACTGTTTGTTTTAGTAAATTTAGTTTTGTTAAAAGTTCTTTGAAATAATGGAAATATATAAGAAGATTTTTCTTTCTCATAGTAAAAATGATAGATTTTTAAAATTTTACTTAATAGAAGTCTTTCCCTTTTTCCTAAGGATGTTTTCCAGACACGCTTACAGACTGGAAAACGGATGGGTTATCATAATAGCTAAAACTTACTCATCCCCTAACCCCTTTTTTTAAACCCGACTTAGTCGTGGCATGATGCAACAGAAAAGGGGAACAAAAACTCCTGTATAGGAGCAATGCAACAATTAATTGAAAATACAGTACTTAAAAAAACATTGTCAATGTTTTGGTAAAAGCATAAATTATAAAAGGAGTATCACTATGAATTCCCGTTTAAAGTTATTACCTATTCTAATATTTATATTATTTTTTATAACATTAACCCTCGCCGATGATCTGTA
>JAUVIB010000146.1 GCA_030592985.1 Calditrichaceae bacterium
AATTATTCGTATTACATTTCATTTTGTCAATGGTTTTTCCCACAATATTTTGTGCCGTTCCACGCCAGCCGGAATGTACAAGAGCAATAATTTCATTTATAGGGTCAAATAAAAATACAGGGAAACAGTCCGCGGTTTGAATGGTTAGGAAGAGATTTTTTTCATAGGTGATCAGGGCGTCGCAATTATTAACAATTCCCGCTTTACTAACGACTTGAATATTTTTCGAATGCACCTGTCCGGGGAACACACACCGGCTCTGAACAATATTTAAGGCTTTAAAGAAAATAGCACGGTTTTTTTTAACATTTCGGGGATCATCTTTGGTGTTTCTGCCAAGATTGAAGCTGTTAAAGGGCGCCGGACTTACACCGCCAATTCGCGTGGAATAGCCATGAATAAGTCCGGAAGAAGAAAAAACATTAAATTTCTTTATCATACAAAAAAGATTTTAGTAACGGAATTTCAAGTTTTCCCTTATCCCGAAGGGACTTTTTCGGAGAAAAAGGGGACGGTTTTATTTTCATACCATTAATTATAACGGAAATTTATATCAATTTAGTTCAATGGTATTAACTGCCCATAAAGATATTTCAGAATTCTTACCGAGCCGTTATAGCGCTTTCCCCCCACATCAAATGAACGATAAATTCCTTTGTACGGCGGCAGTTGTATTAAATTTGGCAAGAAGGTATCACGAGTGATATAGTGACCGTCATTAAATAGTTGGAGGATAAAATTCATATTATCATAGCCTATCAATTCATATAACTCCGGCGTATCTTTCATTTCAACACGAAAATTATTTCTGAATTGTTTATAATCCCAATTCTCTTCATTGAGATAACCTGCGCTTGTAAAGATAATTCCATTAATATAATTCTTATTTCGTTTTAATTCTCTCAAGTCATACCAATCATCATTCCCCAGAATCTGACATTGGAAGTTGTAATAGGCAAATTGCGGGGCAATCATATTTATATCATCCCGGAATATGGGCATATATATAGCTTTAAAAGCCGTAACGGGAATATCGGCAGAATCCACTTTTGTATTACTTTCACGATACTCAAGGTATTTTTCTTCCTGGTATTTTTTATACAGCGAATCAATCTCAAAGATAGCCAATGTCGAATCGTTACTTAAAACAGAATCGGTAAAAGACAGTTTAAGCCCGATTCTTTTCATTTTTTTGAACTGTTGTGTAAAATCTTTCATCCCCGGAGAATACCATTCTTCATCAGCAAGAATGGCATCTTTTTCGAGCAAACGGTCTTTAAATGATTCTGTTAAATCCTTGAAATATGGATCAATGGGTGATAATGTTATAAATCTCTCTCCATAAAGAGAATCAGCCATAAAATCAGCTAATGCTTCGGAAATCGTGTTAACAGGTGCAGAAAGCTGAACAATATAATCGGTGATTTTTGTTAATGATTTGTCCGAAGCAGTAGGAGTCAGCATGGTTATTTTATTATAATCGATAATGGCAGCGCAGGCAGCAGCAATATCATTCTCCAATGGCCCTAAAATAGCAGCAATCGAATGGTCCTGTACAATTTCTTTTATTTTTTCAAGCGCTTTAATCAAGGTACTTTCATAATCATAAGGTAATAGTTCTACCTTAATGGTACTATTAGTATTAAACATTTTTATGGAAAATTCCGCGCCTTTATAGAGCGCTATTCCCACATCGGAGTTTTCACCGCTTAATGGAAGCAGTGCAGCAATGCGAACTATCTGCTCTCCGCCTGTATCCAAATTTTGCAGCAAAACCAGGGCTTTTTCATAATATTGATCATCTTTATTAAATTCATTAAAAAATTGATCTAACGTCTGTTTTGCATGGTAAATATCATTTTCCTTTAAATATTTTTTGGCTTCTGCCACTAATATTATCTGACGTTCCAGGCTGCTTTTAATCTCTCTTTTGAGAAAATCTATATCGCGATGGTCAAGTTTATACGTAATGGTTTCTTCTGCTAAATTCAACGTATGGGAGATAAACTTTTTATTGTCACTTATATTGGCAACTTTAAACCAGGATGCTGCCGCACTGGCATAATCACCAAGCCGGTAATAATTATTACCCATTATGTAGTATATATCATCAACATAAGCGCTGTTAGGAAATTTTCTTAGAAATGCGTCACATTGTTTAAGAGATTCTTTATATTGACCTTGTTTATACTGTGTTTTGGCCAACATTAAATAATTTGCCGTAATCAATTTATTATTCGGCAGGCGGGATATAACCAGACTGAAATTTCTTGCCGCATCATTATAATTATATGTTTTATATTGTTCAACACCTTTTTGAAAAATTTTCCACTCTCTGTCAGACGCTTTTTGGCCAACAGAAAACGAAATAAATAATAAAAAAAAGATAATAGTAAAAACAGGTCTGTAAAATCTCATCTATCTCCTCATTCCACAGTTACACTTTTTGCTAAGTTTCTTGGCTGATCCACATCGCAGCCACGGAGAACAGCAATATGATAGGCCAATAACTGCAAGGGGATTACGGATAACAACGGTGTTAAAGCGTTTAAAGTCTCCGGGATATAAACTACGTGGTCAGCATATTTTTGAATAATCGTATCGCCTTCACTGGCAATACAGATAACCCGGCCTTTACGCGCTTTGACTTCTTCTATATTACTTAATATTTTATCATAAATGGTATCTTTTAGCGCAATAAAAACAACCGGCATATTTTTATCAATCAAGGCAATCGGTCCATGCTTCATCTCTGCTGCCGGATACCCTTCAGCATGAATATAGGATATTTCTTTCAATTTCAAGGCGCCTTCGAGAGCTACGGGGAAGTTGACGCCGCGGCCAAGGTAAAGAAAATTTCTCTCGTTTACAAACTCTTGAGCTAAATTTTTAATATAGTCATTTTGGTCTAAAATTGATTTTACTTTTTGTGGTATTTTCAACATCTCATCGATCATTTGACGGCCTTTTACAACAGACATATCACGACGCCGGGCAATCATTAATGTAATTAATATTAGCGCCGTTACCTGCGATGTAAATGCCTTAGTGCTGGCCACCCCAATTTCAGGACCGGCATGAATATAGACTCCTGCTTGCGTTTCTCTTGGTATAGTAGAACCTACTGTGTTCACAATTCCTAAAATCGGCGCCCCTTTGTGTTTACCTTCCCTAAGCGCCGCCAGAGTATCTGCTGTCTCACCGGACTGGGATAAAGCGATCACAATCTCATTCTTGCCAATAATAGGATTTCGGTAACGAAATTCCGAGGCGTATTCCACCTCCACGGGAATCCGGCAGAACTCCTCAATAAGGTATTCACCGATAAGGGCAGCATGCCAGGATGTGCCTGAGGCTAAAAAGTGAATTTTTTTTGCATTAACCAGATCCTCTTCCATGTCAGCTAAACCGCCTAATTTTACCAGGCCCTCTTCACTTATTAAACGGCCCCTCATTCCATCCATTATGGTTTTCGGCTGTTCAAAAATTTCTTTGAGCATATAGTGTGGAAATTCGCCCTTCTCAATAGCCTCGACTTCAAAACCGATCTCTTTCACCTCTTTTTCGATGACTTCATTATAAATGGTTTTTGTCGTAATACCGTCTTCCGTAATCACAGCCATTTCATCATCATCTAAATAAAAAACATTTTGGGTAAAAGGAGCCAACGGTGTAACATCGGAGGCAACAAAAAACTCTCCGTCACCGATACCAACAACAATGGGACTTCCCTTGCGGGCAACAAAAATTTTATTTGGATCATATTTAGTTATTACCGCTAAACCATAGGTGCCTCTTAGTTCCGAAAGTGCATTACGGAAGGCGTCCTCAAAATCACCGTCATACATTTCTTCTATTAAATGAGCTATTACTTCCGTATCGGTATCGGTTCTAAATTTATGCCCTTTAGTTTGCAGCGCTTTTTTTAAGGAAGTGAAATTATCGATTATTCCGTTGTGGATCAATGCAATATTTTTCTGGCCATCCGTATGAGGATGAGCGTTTTTTTTATTAGGTTCACCATGCGTGGCCCAACGTGTATGACCGATTCCGACGGTACCCGGAGGTATTTTTTTATTAACAACGGCTGCCAGATTATGGATTTTCCCCTGCCGTTTAATAATTTCAATGTTATCGTCAATTTGAATAGCAATACCGGCAGAATCGTATCCACGGTATTCAAGACGTTTCAATCCTTCCAACAATATGGGTGCGGCTTTCTTCTTACCAAGATAAGCAACTATTCCACACATGGTCTAACCTCCGTTTTATTCCCATTCAATGGTTGCAGGTGGTTTGGAACTCACATCATAAACGACACGATTTACGCCATGAACTTCATTTATAATACGGTTCGAAACTTTCCCCAATACGTCATACGGCATGGGGTACCAGTCTGCGGTCATACCATCGGCGCTGGTTACGGCGCGTAAAGCAATGACTTTTTCGTAAGTGCGCTGATCTCCCATAACACCAACTGTTTGTACCAGCAGCAGTACTGAAAATGCCTGCCAGATTTCATCATAAATACCGGCATTTTTAATCTCTTCAATATAAATTGCATCCGCTTTTTGTAATAATTGAACCCGTTCTTCTGTAATATTGCCCATAATACGAACGGCTAGACCAGGGCCCGGGAAAGGATGTCTTCCCAAAATAAATTCCGGCATGTTTAACTTTCGTCCCACCTCACGAACCTCATCCTTAAACAATTCACGTAAAGGTTCCACGAGTTTAAAATTAAGCTTTTCAGGTAATCCGCCAACATTATGATGCGATTTAATAGTAGCCGACGGTCCCTTAAAAGAGACGCTTTCAATGACATCAGGGTAGAGGGTACCCTGTGCCAGATAATCAAATTGACCAATTTTTTTTGCTTCTTTTTCAAAAACGTCAATAAAGGTGTTGCCGATTTTTTTTCTCTTGATTTCGGGATCAATGACGCCGGCCAACTCTTTATAAAATTCCCGGCTGCTATCCACTACCGTCAAATTCATATTAAAATTATTTCTAAATGTTTCTTCTACTTCTTCGGCTTCATTATATCGAAGCAGACCGTTATTAATAAAAACACAGTGCAGATTATCTCCGATTGCTTCATGAAGTAAAACAGCCACGACACTGGAATCGACACCACCGCTCAAACCAAGAAGAACGCGCTTATCTCCTACTTCGTCACGAATTTTTTTAATGGAATCATCAATAAACGATTCTGCTGACCAATCTCCATGACAACAACAGATTTCATACAGAAAATTATGCAGAATTTCTTTCCCTTTTTCCGTATGTAGTACTTCCGGATGAAACTGTAAACCGAAATATTGATCATTTTTCGAATGGATGGCAGCATAGGGGGAATTTTCTGTCATGGCAATCGATTCGAATTCTTTCGGCAAATTACTGATTTTGTCTCCATGGCTCATCCAGACACTACCGCTATCCGGTATACCCTTAAACAAAGCGCTGTCACTAATTATTTTAAGTTTGGCCAAACCATATTCTCTCTTTTCCGAAGGCATAATTTTACCGTCAAATAGGTAGGTAATAATCTGCAAACCATAACATATACCCAAAATGGGAACATTCAAGCTAAAAATTTCTTTACCGATTCTCGGAGCTTCTTCTTCATACACCGATGAAGGACCTCCCGATAAAATAATTCCAAGAGGATTTTTATCTTTAATCTCCTTAAAACTCACATTATAAGGCAGTATTTCTGAAAAAACACCCAATTCTCTTATTCGTCTGGTGATTAACTGTGTATATTGAGAACCAAAGTCCAGAATAAGAACGGTTTCATGCCGTTCGGTATTTTCTATGGTGCTAACTTCCATTTATTTAATTCCTCTAAAAAATCGTAGCGCGTTAAATCATAATGTATTGGAGTAACCGACACTTTATTATTCATAACGACCACATCGTCAATATCATTGTCGAAATCAAGAATCATTCTTTTACCGGTTAACCAGTAATAGGTTCTATTGTTGGGATCAGTCCGTTTGTCAAACGCTTCATCATATTTTCCTTTTCCCTGGCGGGTAGGCACGACGCCTTCTATTTCATCCTCCGCAATCGGCGGTACATTTACATTAAGCAACACACCTTCCGGAAGGCCGTTTCGTAGCACTTCCCGGCTAATTTGTCGTGCTACTTTACCTGCGTAGGAAAAATCTTTACTCGTATATGAAGTTAATGATACAGCTACAGCGGGCACGTCCATAATAACGCTTTCTGCAGCTGCGGACACCGTTCCCGAATAGATTATATTGATAGCCGTGTTGGAACCTTGATTGATACCACTGACAATAATATCAGGTTTATTTTCCATTAAACAACGAATACCGAGTTTAACACAATCAGCAGGCGTGCCATTCACGCCAAAACCGAAAAAATCACCATTACGTTCAACTTCAATGACACGCAGAGGATCGGAGAGAGTAATAGCATGACCCACAGCGCTTTTCTCACTGATAGGTGCAACGACCGTAACTACGCCAATTTGGGATAAATCATCTTTCAACTGAAGTATTCCGGGGGCAAAGATACCATCGTCATTGGTCACTAAAATAGAGAATTTTTTCATACTTTATTTTTATGGTCAAAAAATTCTAAAAATCCGGCTATACGCTGCTTTAACTGGTGTCGGTGTACAATAACATCAATAAAACCATGTTCAAGTAAAAACTCCGACCTCTGAAAACCGTCCGGTAAATCCTGTCCGATAGTTTGTTTTATGACCCGCGGACCGGCAAAACCGATTAGAGCGTTTGGTTCAGCAATATGTAAATCACCTAACATGGCATAACTTGCAGTGGTTCCACCCGTTGTGGGATTAGTGAGTAAAGATATGTAGGGAATTCCTTCCTTGGCTAGCAACGCTAACTTGGCGCTGGTTTTTGCCAATTGCATCAGACTTAATATACCTTCATGCATACGGGCGCCGCCGGAAGCAGATAAAATTATCAATGGATTCTTTGTTTCAATTGCCTTATCGATGGCTTTTGATATTTTTTCGCCTACAACCGAGCCCATACTGCCGCCCATAAACTTAAAATCCATAAGTGCGGATACAACATCGCGATCTTCTAATTTCCCCATTCCGGTTACAACCGCATCATTTAATCCGGTCTTTTTAACCGTTAGCTCATATTTATCACTGTATTTTTTAAAATCCTTAAATTTTAAAGGGTCTTCGGATTTTATATGCTGATTAAATTCCTGAAAAGTATTTTTATCGTATAGGATATTAATATAGATATCGCTGCCGATACGAAAATGATTATCACATTTCGGACAAACATAATAGCGTTTTTCGAGTTCTTTCTTATAAATAATTTCATTGCATCTGTCGCATTTAATCCACAAGCCATCCGGCATCTCTTTTTTAGCTGATGGCTGAATGGTCTCTTTTTTTCGTTTAAACCAATCCATAGATTTTTTCCTCTACATGGTTTTTACTTTTTTCATTATCAAGGCGTCTTCACC
>JAUVIB010000028.1 GCA_030592985.1 Calditrichaceae bacterium
CTGTTTCGTTCTTCAGCTTTAATCCCGCTATGGTAAAACATTCCGGGGCTGCCCATTCCGATACTAACTTCAAGAGGATGAATATGCAGCAGGTCAAAATCCACTAATGCCGGAACCTTATCCGGATTGGAATCCTTCAATTGGCCGTAATTACCGTCCGTTAATCCGGCGTAAAACCAATGGTACAATCCTTCACTAAATACCGGGCCTTCATAGGCTCTCTTTTCATTATTTAGCAAAATGGAATACGCTTTATGCTGTCCTCTTAACATACCGGCTTCGGGAACCCGGTCGTCAAAATCGACTCGTGCCCATGGGGTTACAGCGGTATGTACGTCGCAATAAACAGTGTTCGAACCATATTTTTTATGAATCTTCGGCGCATACTCTGCTTCAAATTTCCGTGCAAAATAGGGCTTTAGAGTATAACACCTCGGCCAGGCGTCAACAAAATCTTTATTAGATTTACGGGCAACCATATCAAGAGACCAGTTTGCGTTGACCGGGGCAAAATCAGTATAATTGGTATACAATCCACAGATAAACCCCAACTCCTTGACCCTTTTGACATATTCTATAAGAGATTTGTCCCCACCTTTTTTGGGAGCCGCTTTTAGACGGAGTGTAAACGATTCGCCGCCGTCACGCCAGGTTTCTTCATGATGACGAACTATAAATTTAGAAACGCCGTAATCTCTTAAAGTTTTTAGTCCCTGATAAAATTTTTCATGTGTTTCCTTATCCGGTAACATTCCCCAATTTTCTTTCCACAAACGACTGCGGGTTATTTTTCCCATTGGAGAAGGACTGTGAGGAATTGTAGGTAAAACATCGTGGAAATTGGAACTAACCGAAAGAATAATACGTTCTTTCAGAGGATTCCTTCGACTGTCTGTTTTTGGCATATAACGACTTCCACCGTTAAAGAAAACTTCTGTTTCAGACAATATTTTATTGCGCGCAAAAAGTAATGAAGCATGGGTATAATAATGGTCGATAAGTGCAAAGATAAAAAGATCACCGCTGCATACGACTTGTGGATCGGGAACGCCATAGGTTAGCATAGGCACGCGCACTAACTTTACAGGTTGATTGCTTTTTAAATGCCCGAGATTTAATCCTTTAACCTGTTCAGATTCTACGGCAATATCGATTATCAGAGAATTATAACGAATAGCAATGGAAATGGTATATGGAATTTTCACATTACCCTTGATATAATTCCAATGATAAACAACGCCCGTTTTTAAATTCTCAACTTTAACGAGAGAGCGCTCATCAATCCCACTTTCATCGGTTAATTCCGTCGCAATAAACTGAATATCCCCATAAACAAAAGGTTCAATCTTTTGCCCTGATTCCGATTCAATACGAAAATCCCACAGCATTCCACTTACCGGAGAATACGTATAGGTAATTTTTTTTTCGTTTTGTACAAACTGGGCGATAAACTTTCGACCGTTCATACGACTATACACGCTTACAGAATCTTCCGGTACGGGTATCATGGTCTCTTTAGTTGTTAAAAATGGAACCATTTCGGGAAGCGGTTCAAGATTAAGAGGCTGCCAGCTTTCATGGCTAAAATTAGCAGAGTCAAAAAATAGCCGGCGGTATTCTTTATTGGCACAGCCATCTATACGAATACTCTTAAAATATAGATTCTCATCGGGGCGTGCAAAATGTCGCCATTTTAGGAACCACTCTTTCCAATTTACTTTACCCATAAAAAGAGATTGTTCTTCACCTTTAGCATTCACCAATATGATATTTACAGCAACACTCGGTGTTGTGGAGTCTGGCGCCCATCCCCAGTTATTCCCATAAATCCAGATTCCTGTAACATCCGCATCATTAGGCATAAGAATCGGCTTGGGTGGGCCGAATTCAAAAGAACTGCTTCCATCCTTACCACGATATTCCACTCTCGCCACATAAGCTCCATCCATTTGCTGAATCCTTGATCGGTACAGGCGGGCAGATGCGCCTTTTTGCGAATTAATCCACCATCCAGCCAAGTTTTCAAAATCAATCAGTGGATTACCATATCCGGGTCGTTCTCCCATCTCATAAGGGCGTTTTCCGATACTCTGGTCGGGATCGTTATTATATATTTTTTTATTAACCACCGTTAAAGATAGCTGTTTTATATCGGGATGTCCTTCAATCATTATTTTACATTCTGATTTTTGTGGATGAAATGTTAGTGCATAGTTAGGCTGCAGAGTATCTCCCAATGGTAAAACTTGTCTTTGCAAAACATTTCCTTTGTTATCCACTAACAGTAATGGTAGATTAATAGATATGGGCAACGATATTCCCATTGCTGAAAATCTTAAAAACAGGGATTCATTCATAGCCGGTTCGGATTCATTCAACCGGCTGTTCTCAAAAATCTGTGCCTGTAACTCAGCCTGATCATTGGAAACCGGAATCTTTATTTTTAACCCATTTATCACTTTATCATTGACTGTTTTAATGGATACACCGAAGCCCCAACCTCCGGTTTTTTCATCCACCTTGAGGAGGAATCGGTTATCCCCTTTTTTTAAATGGACAATTAAAGGCGTAGCATTAAGAACAAGCTGCGCTGTATGGTTTTCATATACCTGTTCTCCGTTAAGCAAAATTTTTAAACCATCATTGTGACTTAAACCCAATTTTACGGTCATTTCTTTTTCAGTATTCAGGATAACATAGGCATAAGCAAGTGCATCGTCATTTTTCACATAGTAACTATTAAGGTCAATCCATTCCGAGGGATATAACAATAGTTCCCATGAAAAATGTTTATGAATTGTTTGGCCGGCATACGGTGATATAGAACTTTCCCCACCATAATCCACTAATAAATCAGTATTATAACCATAACAACCGTCTCCATGTCCGCTGATACCTACTGCCCCTTTTACTGAGTTCGAGAATGAACCGAGCAGCAGCCAATTTTTAATGGAGCCGTCTCTGCCGGGAACGTATTCTAAAAAGGATGTTTGAGCAAAGGAAATACCAGTAAATATAAATTGAACAAAAAAGAAGAAGAGTAATAGTAGTGAAAAAAGCTTAAGATGACTTTTCTCACGACTACCAACACCATCAATAGAATCAGTTTTAATAAATATTTTTCTGGTTAATGATCCCATTTTACTTCTCCATTTAGTTGAAAATAATATTCGAAGAATTAGCAACTAACACTTTGAACTCACCAGATTCAACAACTCACGATTTTGATTTAACATCATAAAATGACTTATCCTGATTATATTTACAAGTATGAATTAACTTGCAGTAAAATAAGAAGGAAAGATGTCAGGACAAAATTTAAGTTATCGATACAGCAAAGCATTTAACAAAAAACAATAACTGAGACAGAATCTGGGAAATATTAGGATAAGTGAGTCAAGTAAACAGTATGGTGTAAGTACAAAAAGCAATATATCCTTCATTCCTTTAATGCGATCCGTGTCCATCAATAGGCATTACAAAATCGGGATAAATAAAATTGAAATCACTTAGTTTTGATATAGCTTTTGATCTCTATCAAAAAACCACCCGTTCACTTCAAATTGCCAACTTTTACCACCATCCTGTCGTCTGGAAAAAACTTACAAATTCGAAACTACATTAGAAATAATAATTTGACTAATTTAGAATTAGCATGTAATATATTATTTCAACAGTAACCATAAATAAATGGAAAGACAGATCGATTTAAAAATATATTAATACATTTGATACAACATTATTTTACAAATTCACATAAACAACCTTGAAAACTTGATAATATGATAATTAATGACAAAAAAATCTGGATCGTTTTTTTTCTTTTAAGTTCTTTTTTTTCATGTATTCAGAAAAACGAATCAAATTTAAATTATGTTGATCCCTCTATTGGTGGTGTAGGTGTTATTTTGGAACCAACAAGACCTACAGTACACTTACCAAACAGTATGGTTAGGGTGTTTCCAAATCGAAAAGACCAATTAGATGACCAAATCAGTAATTTTCATCTTACAATTACATCGCATAGATTATATAAAGTTTTTGGATTTATGCCTGTTTGCGGAATTGTTAATGCTGATATTTGGAATAGACGATATGAGTATGGCGCAGAAGAATTAACACCATATTATTACAAAACATCTTTTGAAGATTATAATAATTCCATAGAATTTACACCTCAGGCAAGAAGTGGATATTTTAAACTTAATTTTATAGATAATAGTCAACACTTTATCAGAATGGGAGTCTTTAGTGGTGTTGGGGAGATTAGGGTTGAAGGTAAAAGAGTAATAACGGGAATTGAAGAGTTTGCCGGGATGAAAGCTTTTTTTTATGCCGAAGTTGATACCGATATTTCTGACACTAAATACCAAAATTCCGTTGATAAAAAGAAGTTATTAATTGAACTTGGTAATAAACCTCAAGTCGTTTCATTTCGCTATGGTATCTCTTATATAAGCATTGAACAGGCAAAACAAAATTTACAAAATGAAATTCCTGCATGGAATTTTGACTCGATTAAGAATAATGCATTTCAAGTTTGGGATAAAGCCTTTTCACAAATCAATGTTGAGGGTGGAACAGAAGCTCAGAAAAGAGTATTTTATACAGCTTTATATCGTTCGTACGAACGTATGGTTGATATAAACGAATATGGGAAATATTATAGTGCTTATGATCATAAGATTCATGAAACTGATGAGCCCTTTTATGTAGACAACTGGATATGGGATAATTATATCGCTCTGGAGCCTTTACATATGATTTTAAATCCGGATATGGCCACAGAAAGAATTAAATCATACATTAAAATGTACGAGCAGGGCGGCGCTATGCCCTCTTTTGCTTTGATTTTTGGAGATTGGCCTGCCATGACAGGAAATTTTTCTGCCACATGGTTTGCAGATGCTTGGTTTAAAGGCTTAAGGGATTTCGATTTAAAAACTGCCTATGAAGGGATTAAAAAGAACTCATTGGATGCAACCCTTATTCCATGGGCAAATGGACCCAAAACGATTCTTGATGATTTCTATAATGAAAATGGATATATGCCCGGATTACATCCCGGAGAAGAAGAAACAGTAGATAAAGTGAGCTTGCCTTGGGAAAGAAGACAAGCCGTATCGGTAACTATTGAAACTAGTTATTCCGATTGGTGTATTGCCCAATTAGCCGCTGAACTGAATTACCAAGAAGATGAAAAACTTTTTTTAAGCAGAGCAGCGAATTATAAAAATGTTTTTCGTGTTGATAAAGGGATTATGTGGCCTAAGGATAAAGATGGAAACTGGATTGAACCTTACGATCCAAGATTTGCAGACCGTATGTATTTCACTGAAAACAATGCATTTACCTACAACTGGTCTGTTAAACACGATTTACATGGACTATTTGAATTAATGGATGAAAAATATGGGGCAGAAACTACACTTGATCAGCTTTTTAGAGAAGATCTCGGAACGAGCAAGTGGAAATTTTGGTATAAACAACCGGATGCTTCCGGTTTGGTAGGTCAATTTGTAATGGGAAATGAACCCAGTTTTCACATACCATATATTTACAATTATTTGGGGTCACCATGGAAAACTCAAAAACGCATTCGCACATTATTAAATGCCTTTTTTACCGATAACTATTTTGGTATTCCCGGCGATGAAGATGGTGGCGGCATGTCGTCATTTGTAGTTTTTTCTATGATGGGGTTTTTTCCTGTAACACCCGGTATTCCGATATATAATATTGGTAGTCCGGTTTTTAAAAAAATAAGTATCGACCTTCCAAACAATAAAAAATTTACTGTAATTGCTGAAAATAGTTCAAAGGCTAACAAGTATATTCAAAAAGCTTTTATAAATGGTAAACCTTTAAATAAACCATGGTTTACTCATGACGAGATATTGAATGGCGGAACTTTAGAACTAATTATGGGAAATCAGCCAAACAAACAATGGGGCAGCAACAAAGATGACTCGCCGCCTTCAGCCTTGAATTATCAGAATTAAAACAAGATAACTGCAAAAACTAAATAACTTAAAAGCTGCTAAAATGAAAAGAAGTGAAATTAATCAATTAATCAGTAATTCAATTGAGTTTTTTAATCAAATGAACTTCAAATTACCACCTTGGGCTTATTGGACTCCAGAAGATTGGAAAGGTAAGTATGAATCATGTAATGAAATTGTTGATAATATGCTAGGTTGGGATTTAACCGATTTTGGATCAGGCGATTTTTTTAAACAAGGACTAATCTTATTTACAATTAGAAACGGAAATCAGCAGAAAGACAATAAAATCTATGCTGAAAAAATAATGATTGTTGAAGAGATGCAGGAAACCCCAATGCATTTCCATTGGAGCAAAATGGAAGATATAATTAACAGAGGTGGTGGAAACCTCATAATTGATTTATACAAATCTGACAAGGATGAAGATTATTCCAAAGAAGATTTTGAAGTGAGAATTGACGGTATTAGCCGCTCGGTCTCAGCAGGAGGCCGTATTACTCTAACCCCGGGAGAAAGTATATGTTTAGAACAGGGTATTTATCATCGTTTTTATGGTGAGAAGGGAAAAGGAAAAGTTTTAGTTGGAGAAGTAAGCGCTGTTAACGACGACAGTTCTGATAATCGTTTTCATGTATCAGCCGGCCGGTTCCCGGATATTATTGAAAATGAAAAGCCTATACATTTGTTAGCTTCAGATTTAAAAAAATACATTTAATTATGGAAAAAGTGGCAAAATAATCCTTAGTGTTGCACTTATTAGTTAAATCTACGATTTATTTATAAATCTGGATTCCAAATAGTTGCATGAATATGATGAAGGTGTTCTTTCGTTGAATAATAAAATATAGCAACCATTTTTCCATCAGATCTGGTCACTACACGCGGATAACCCAAATCAACATATTCCATGTCTTCAGACCAAAAATCATCAATAAGTATCATAGGTTCACCCCATGTTTTTCCTTCATCTGAGCTATACGCCATTTGAATAGTGCCGTATTCTCTTTCGCCAAATACAGCGCAAAGACGACCATCTGAAGTAATTCCAAGGGCCGGTGGATTTCCATTACCATCTCCTGCATCTCCAACTTTAGATTGGAAAGTCCATGTTTTACCTCCATCCGTTGAAGCATACGCATCTACCCAATTTTTTGGTTTCCCTTCTTTAGGAACATATTTTCGACGCATAACAGAAAGCAGTTTCCCGTTTTGCAACTCAAATGTTTGTGACATTACCGCACGACATTGTGTTGCATATGGATTTTTATCGTCATCTTTATATAAAGGAACTTTAATTGTTTCCTTAATTTCATCGTTCTTAAATGGCTTTACAATCCACCCCATAAATTCAAATGTTTTGCCACCATCCACAGTTTTTAGACAAAAGAGTCGGTCAGTACCAAACTTACCTTTCTCTCTTGCAGATAGAAAAAATAAACATTCATTATTTCCGGTTACAACATAATCAGTACGTGGTGTAATCTCACCTAAACCATATTTTTCAATCTCCGGATGATGTATCAAATCTCCAAAACTAAAGGGCCCTTTCCATGAAATACCACCATTATAACTATAAAAAAAGTGTCCTCTTGGATCACTTGCACCATGATAGGCTGTACCCACAATTCTCATTACAAAGTGGGGTTCTTTAAAATCTATAGGTTCTTCCGGCATTTTCAAGTCAGGTTGGCTCCCAAAATCACCTACATAATTCTCTGGATCAAAAGCCTCCCAGGTTTCACCGCCATCTAAGCTTCGTGCTAACCAACTCGACATAGGATTACCAATGTTATGCTCATTCTTTTTTAATACGTAAGGAGCCTCTGTAAAACCCACAAGTATTTCATTCCCATCTATCAGCCATGCGCCATTATTTGCAGGCCACGCTGCAAATCTATTTTCTTGGGCATAAACAATAACTTGCTCTGCATCTTTTACATGCTCATAACTTATTGTTTTTTTATTATTAGTGCAGGAGATAGTTAAGCTTGATATCGCAATTAACCAAAAATAAAGTGTTTGTTTGTTTTTCATAAAATAATACTCCGATTTATTAAAATACTTGATTTATGATTTAAGTCTGCTTGTGCCAAGTTTCAAAACATTCTTTAATACCATTTTTGAAGATATTTTAGAAAGATATATTCATATCACCATCATTTTTATTTTCTGAAGCAATTATACCCTTAACTATTTTTTCTTTTTTTGTTCCAAGTTCACCAATCCTAATGGTATATGTACCTTTTTCAAATACATACGGTTTAAAAGTCTTATCTTTAATTCTAAGCGTATACACTATTTCATTCTTATTTTCATTAATAATTTGTAATATCGGATTATTCATTCCCTTAATAGTTAAATTTGGTAGATATGCAGCAGGCTTTCGATTAAAATTATCAATTTGGTTTATTGTTATTGGCCAGCCGGGATATTGTTTTACATCTTCTTTTGATGGATCAACCCATCGCGGCCAACATTCAATTTTAATATTTCTACTTTTCCTGCTAAATTTAATAATTCCATATCCGGTTGCTCTATCGTATAGTTTAGAAGGCTTTTTCCCTGAATAGAAAGGATTTGACACAGCATGAACTGTCATTAAATTTCCGAAACCATCTTTAAAATCACCGGTGTATTTTGGCAGTTTTACCTTTCTATTTAGACCACCAGATGCAGGAAACCATCGTCTGGGCCATAGATTTGAAATTGCCGGAACACAAAAAGCAAAACCTGCATCATTCCAGTTCTCAACTCCGTATTGAATTGTACTACCAAGATGCTGATCTCCTGCAATGTGAAAAGCAAATGCCTTACGAATTATTTTTAATGTTCTATTTCTCGGAGTTTGTGGCCATCCGTTTGAATCAAAATCAGAAACCGGCACATCATCTGGCGGATAATCACCTTGCTTCATAATTCTGAGTTTAGGAACAATCGCATCAGAAAAAGCATCTTTTTCAGGTAGAGTTGCAACATTTGCAAATATAGTTTGTGAAAGTAAAACTTTCATCCATGTTTTGTTAGACCAATCTGATGCCCAATGATCTAAAAATTCTTCTTGTCGTTTTCCTAATAAAACAGCTCCTGATACATCCCCATTTTTTACAGCATTAAATTTCCTATTTTGTGCCCAACCATTATTAATTTTAGCTTGTGGTAATAGAAGTTTTGGGGCAGATTTAAATTTACGATCTTCAATTATTGCAAAACTTATACCTGCATAATTCATATCACAGTAATAAACTCCAATATTTTGCTCAATAGGGGTTGGATCATATGGGTCAGGTAAATGGCTGGTTTGAGTTCTTTCTACAACTTTAACCCATTCGGCAGAATATTTGTAACCGCCGGCATCTTGAGCATTAGAACCCCGTAATTCCTGTGGTGTGGCTATTCCGTTTGCGCCCCAAATATTTCCATGATACACATCATGATCATCCGTTATTGTTATTGTTGGACGATCACGCATCAAATCACCATAAGCCCATCCAAATAAAAACCATTTACGTAAATAGTCTAATGTCATTTTTTCTAAATTATTAGTTTGGACTGCATAACCACCAACTCCTTCATAAATTTGATCTCCGGAAAAGAAAAGTACATCAGGGTTGTGATATGCAACTGCATTAGTTAATTCACTGTTGGGAAAACCCACATCGTTATTCCCCGTAAAACCGGCAACTATTATTTCATCCTTATCCCATGGTTCTTTTCTGATAATGCCTTCTCTGTAATAATCTTTAGACTCGTTATTATTTATTTTTAGACTATATGATAGACGATATGGCAGATCTTTTTTATATTCCCAATTTTCAACACGGAACATCGCTGTACGAGATAGTGTATCTATTTTTGCCTGGGTCAGGGTTTTCCAATTATCATTCTCTTTAATCTGAAACAAAACTTCCTTTCCATCTTGTTCACCTATTGGAGGCAATTGAACTGAAAGTTTAAATATTCCTTTACTAAGTGTATATTGCGAAAAAAGGAGCGGGCCAAATGAACGCTGTGGATAACTTTTTACAAGGCTGCCGGTTAACTGCAAATTGTTAAACCAAAAACGAATATTCCCATGACGCAATGTTCCTGGTTTGAGTCTCCAAGTTCGATGAAAAACAGGCCGTTTGCCATTAACTTTTTCTAATAACTCACCAGAATGAGCAACAATTGCTATCATTCCCGATATCCAACCTGCATCAATTGATTCCTTCTCTATTGCTAAAAGGATTTGCCCCTTTTTATCGAATAATTTTAAATCGAATTTTACTTTATCACCTGTTACTTTTCCATGCAACTGTAATTTCCCATATTCTAAAGGAAAATTTAATGATGATAAAGAGCTATCAATTTCTCCGATAAAAAGTCTTCCGTTTGTTGTAATTCCAACAGGCAATCCTTCACCTCTTACTGCACTATCTCTATAATCGGAAAATTCCCCATGTACACCAACTTTGAAACCAACCCATCCTTGTTCTTTAGAATTGATATGATCATCCAATTTTCCAAATTCAACAGATAATTCAAATTCACCTTGATCATTCGTAATTTCTCTTGTTAGAAGGACAACATTACGGTCACCCCCACTTACAATACATTCAATTCGTCCGTTGTTTAACTGCCAATCTTGTAATGGATTTGCCCAGTATTCCGGACCAACCCAGGTCCTGGTTATATTCTGCGGAAAACTGCTTGTAAAATATGAGCTGTTTACTTTTTTTGAACAATTTGTACTTATATTAACTAAAGTGAAGATAAGTGTGATTCTTATGTATTTTTTGACATTTAATTGCATTACTAACTCCAAAAAAGAAATTTTTCAAGAAAGAAGCCGTTCCCAAAAAACCAACAAGTTAAATATTATTGACAATCATGGTCATAGTCTGCATCCTAAGAACCTTTTTTTCTGAAATAATAAAAGAGCAAATCCGCAATATAGCAATAATAATATGCTATTGTTAAATGAATCAGCATCGGTAAAATATCCGTTTTTAGATTAGCCATCGAACTATTTTAATAGTTTCAATTTCGAGTCAACAGAATACTATTTCTTAGAAACAAAGTTTATGTTGTAAATATGATGTTTATATTTTCCTCATCAACGGGAATCACATCTTTGGTAAAAAAACGTTGATTTAGCGGATGATCCAGTATGTAAATCTGGTAATGTTGTTCACTCAACTTATTGAAATATCCTTCGAGACGTCCCCCATCTGAAATATAGAAAAAAAGCACTTTGTTATTCTGAGAGAATAAAAGTTCATCTCTTTCAGTCACTAATGATTTTGTTATCCGATTTTTCTGCAAATTTGGAGAAAGAAACAATAGTTTATTCTGAGCAACCAAATCATCTTCCATTTTATCAAATTTTTTTTGATTCAAATCTTTTGCCAGGTAATAGATATAATTTGCTTTATCTCCATGATCTATTTTTTTAAAAAGATTCTTTTCAAGCGGCGCTTGCCAACCACTTGCAATGGCGATATTTTGATTCCGTAATTTTTGAAATATCGATTCAATTGAGGTATATAATTCTTTCGGAGTTAATTTCGAGGAAAAGATCGCTATTTTTCTTTGGTTTAATATTTCTATATTTCCGCGTGTTATAAAAATATCAGCTTTCATCATATAATTTCCCATATAAGTCATAAACTTCTATATTGAAACTCTTTGACAGAAGTTTTTCTATTTGTGTGCGATCACCCGCTGCAATGATAAGAAGATTATCAGGATGAATATATTCCTTTGCAGCTTCTAATAGATCGTTTTTTGATATTTTATCGATTTTTTCCCTGAAAGACCGGAAATAATCATCATTAAGCCCATACGTTTCTATTGTTGCTAATCCATATAAAATCTGTTCTGCTGTTTCAAAAGCAATTGGAAAAACACCTGTAAAATATCCTTTGGCATTAGAGAGTTCTTCATCTGAAACCGCCTTTTCGGTTATTCTTCTTAACTCTGAAATAATTTCCTTAATAGCCGCTGTTGTATTTTCAGTCTGAACCGCAGCGGATACAATAAATGGCCCTGTTATTTTTCTAAACCCAAAATTGGAATGAATGCCATAGGTATATCCTTTATCCTGGCGTAAATTCATATTCAAGCGTGATAGGAAATAACCACCTATTATTTGATTCAACAATAAAGCTTTATAATGATCCGGATTGGTTCGCTCAATACCTATGTGTCCGATATAAACCTGTGTTTGCTGAGCTTTCTCTTTATGAATAATTCTAACAGCTGTAGTCATCCCTTTATTATAAGTCAAAGAAGGAATTTTATATAACGGCCTGTTACCTTTTTTAGTAAAATACTTCTTAATTAATGATTTTATCTGTTGCTCGCTAATATCTCCCGTAACAAGCAATACAGCCTCTTTAAAATAGAAATACTTTTTAAAAAAATCTTTTATATCTTTTTGTTCAATATTCTTTATTGAATCAATCGTACCACTTAAAGGTGTTGCATAGCGAAAATCACCATATAATGTTTCAGCAAATTGCTCTGATACGACTTTTTCGATACTATCTACCACTCTTTGCCTTTCAGCAATATATTCCGCTTTTACTCTATTTACTTCACTTTTGGGAAAAATCGGATTTTGTATAATATCGGCATAAATCTCAAATGCAGAGTCCACATATTTGCTTAATGTACTTAAAGAAATATGGATGGAATCCCAATCAGCATAGGCGGAGTACTCTATTCCAAAATGTTCCAGCTCGTTCGCTATTTTCTCACTATTTCTCGAACTTGTCCCTTCAGCCAATAATTCAGTTGTTAATGACGCTAATCCTTCAAGACCTGCCGGGTCAACCATCGCAGAAGCTTTAAAATATAATTCAAGATTAACAAGTGGTAAAGAAGTATGCTCCACCAGTAAAACTTTTAAACCGTTTTCACAGCAAATTCTTTTAAAATGAGGGAAATTGAAAGGACTTAACTTCCCCGTTGGCGGTATTTTATTTCTTTCAATATCATGTGGCATTAAATTTTACCTGTAATTTTTTAATAAACTTAAATAATAACCTTATCACACGGTTATTCTGTCACAAAATCTCTATTCTTAATATTTATTCATTAAAAAGAGTTTAAACCCCACTTTTTTACCCGCTTGCAGGTATAAAGGTAAGAACAGATCTATTTTCTTTTTGTAGATATTTTTCTGCCGTTTTCTGTAATTTCTTTTTATCGATTCCAAGATATTGATCAATATCATTATTTATTTTATTCGCATCTTTAAAATATGTTGAGAATTGATTTAAGAGGTCTGCTTTGGTCATGACCGTTTGCAATTCATTTACTTTTCTCACTGCTAATTGATTTTTCACACGTTCAATCTCATAATCTGAAATTTCACCATTTACTAAATAATCTATCTCTTTAAGCGTCTCCTCTTCAACTTTTTCAATCGAAATTCCAGGTTTAGCCGTAACCATTACAATGAACAGCGAGCTTTTCTCTAAAGGAAGCAGGGCAGCAAAGGCATCTTGGCATATCTGTTTTTCATGTATTAGCGACCGGTATAGTCTTGCACTTTTACCGGAAGATAGAATGTCCGAAAGCAAATCGGCAGCATACATCTCTTCATGGCCTATGAAGGGAAGAGGGAAAGCAAAATATACCCTCGGAAATTGAACTTTATCTTTAATAGTCTGGCGACGCTCTCCCGAATTAAAATCATTGAAATGCGTATTCTCATCGGGTAATGACGCCAGATTTTTTATCTCAGAAAAATATTTATCCACATAATTCTTAGTCTGATTTATTTCAAAATCCCCGGCAATAACCAAAGAGGCGTTTTGTGGGGCATAATATTTTTTAAAGAAATCTTTAAAATCGTCTAATTCAGCTTTATTTAGATCTTCCATATAACCGATAACCGGCCAGTGGTACGGAAAGTTTTCGGGGTAGACCATTTCGAGAATCTTTTCCAGCCAAACTCCATAAGGTTGATTATCTACCGTCTGCCTGCGTTCATTTTTAACGATATCTTTTTGCAAATTTAATTTATCATTATCCAGAGCGGGTAAAAACCAACCCATTCTATCTGATTCGAGCCAAAGGCCTAATTCGAGATAATGAGAGGGGAGAATCTCATAATAGTTTGTGCGGTCAAAAGAAGTCGATCCGTTTAATACTCCCCCAACACTTTGTATTAACTCAAAATGTTTCCCGGATAAAATATGCTCACTGCCCTCAAACATTAAATGTTCAAAAAGATGCGCATAACCGGTTTTCCCGGGTTTTTCATTCCTGGAGCCTACATGATACCATAAATTAACAGCAACAATGGGTAATCTGTTATCTTGATGTAAAATTACATTTAGACCATTATCAAGACAATACTGTTCAAATTCTATTTTTAAGTTCATTTTTTCCTGATCTATATTTTATGCCTGAGGATACAAAAAGGATCAATCGGGACTATTTTAATGCAAAGAATAGAGACTGATAAATCCTATGCTATTTTCTCAAAAAATCACTTAAATCAATCTAAACATTTCTTGCTTTTAGGGCAAATACATATCGCTATTCTATAATATATCTTTTTTAAAATTTGCCATATATGGGAATAACATCTTTAAGAACGAAGTATTTCCTCCAAAATATTTCATAGTTTAAATCCCAATTAAATTGCTAAAAAAGTACCTACTCAGCGAATATTTATCTCAGAAGAAGTAGTACTGTGTAGTTTAGAAAACGCCCACTTTCCTTTTACAGTGAATAATGGTTCATCTTAATTCGCTTCAATAAAAATAAAATACATGTATCGTACATGATACATTTCATATCATAAAATATTGAAAGATGCGCTAGATTAAATAAAAAGAGAGACAACGTGCTGTTTAAGAAAGAAAGAGGGTAACATCTTTCTAAATTATATCAATCATCAAATCACAAATTCAGTGGAAGAATGGTTAAAGGATAAAATTCAGGAAAGAAAATAAGTAGAGGTTTTAAAAAATTCGAAAATTATTAATTGCAAAACTCTTTTTTGTGAAAATTGGAGCTCTTTCTACCAGAAATCCAGTAGAGATTCTTTAATAAACTACTCATATCAAAGGTGTCGTCTATCGGTTCCTTCTCTGCGGTCCATTTTATATTTTTCATACATGTATTGCATATACTTTTCTTTGTAGATAACCTGAATATCATCCACTAATTTGCCTGTCCCGCTATGAGACATCAGATAATTCTGGACGTCTTCAATTGTTCCCAAAAGCTTATTATCATCGGCAAGAATTTGAATTTTCATATAGATTGTACCCCCAGTAAATTAGTCCACCTGATTGTAAGTATCTTCATGGAAATTTGGTCTAAGATGAAATAAAATATTTAAATGGTTTA
>JAUVIB010000166.1 GCA_030592985.1 Calditrichaceae bacterium
GTTTCTTCTTTGATCGACATATAGTCAGACGAAGCCAGGGTTGGATGTCCTACATTATAGCATCCGAATCCATCGATTGAATCAGCTTTATTTGCGCGATTGTTAATATCAAAATGTCTACATTCTCCTGCCACCCATCCTTGCGTATATGGATCTCCTACACGTGCGTCGAACATGGGTCCTTCCCAGCCAGTAGGGTGACTGAAAGTATCTTCCTGGTAAGAACGGGCAGTATTATATATATCCATATATTCTGTTGGAAGCGTCAATTCACTTGGTCCGTAAGCGCCCTCGGTTGTTGTCAGAACCCAGGCCATTGAAGCCACCTTAGGCATATTCCAACCACCAACTCCGAACTCCACGAAATTTCCCGGCCGGCCTTTATCTGCTTTGGCTTCGGCGGTTACAATAATCGGCGTTGGATCTTCGTCCATATAGATGCTGCATTTTGATTCAGCAGCTGTTGGTCCAATTTCTACAGCTATCCTGTAAATATGATACATATCACTACCATTATCATCAGCGAATGCTTGTACATAATCATGGCCGGTGGCCGGATCCGGTCCTGAGCGAACCACCAGATTATCCGGACCAAAGATGTCATTATCTGGATCCACACAACCATATCTTGCCTCAAATCCAAACCACTTCTTTTCACCCGTATAAACTGAATCTGCATGCTGCCCGGCATATGCTTTCACCCGCATACCAATACCGCCGGGAAGATCTTCAACCCTGGCCATCCAGACAACTGTATATCCTTCCCATTCGTTATCCAAAGCATTTAGCGCTGCGCCAAAACTTTGTTTATAATTGTGATGTAACCGACATTCATCTTTCATTAAATCACTAGCTTCGTTCATATCTGCACAACCTGTTATTGATTGCCAGGTGGGTAATGTATATACACGATAGTCTACATGGAGTGCATCAATCCCGTATTCCTTTCTTAAGGACATGAATTCTGGTGATAAAGTAGGAAGACCTTCATCGTAGCATCCAAAGGCCTCCACAGAATCCGCTTTATTCGCAAGGTTATCCGGATCGTAATGTCTACATTCACGCACATACCAGTCCTGTGCATAAGGGTCTCCATTCCGGGCGTCAAATTTTGGTCCTGACCAACTCTGAGCAAAACCGGATGCAACTAACAATCCCATTAGAAAAACAGCAGTAAATAAAAATGTAATCTTCTTCATAACTTGTACCCTCCACATTGATTGATGAAACCTCTTTCAGTTTGGTTAATTTGTTTACTTAGTGTCTGAACGAAAAGTGAGGAAAATGTCATTTCGAGCGGATTCGAGAAATCTATAAATCATTGTAAATGTTAAAGTTAAGATTTCTCCCTATGGTCGAAATGACGAAAAATGTGACTTTTCGTTCAGACACTACTTAATTAAAAAGATTAGATACTCTTTGCCGATTATTACCTCCTCTCGCAATTCTGAATCGATTTGCACGTTTTATCCAGGTAAATGAGTGATCCTAAAGATTTTACTCTTTCAGACGTAATGCCCTGGCATTTTGATTTGGACGATAATTAAGTTCCTTAGCAACAGCAAATATCCTCTCACGCGTGTTTGATGATATTTTGAAATTTTCTTTTCTGTTGAGGACTCTGGATGCCGTTGAAATATGAACACAACTTTTTGCTGCTACATCTTTAAGTGTTACCGTCATTTTTATCCTTAGAAACTATTCTTATTTAGGTAGTATTCTAAATTTCTTTCCTTCCAAAGGAATGCTTACGAAATAAGTTTATTTTCTATTTGACTTCATACATTTTGGACAATCGTTTGCCAACAATTACAGACATTTTATCGATCTTTACAAGTTATTAACCGTTATTAACCGTTATTAACCATTTAAATAAAATGTGAAATATTTATTTATTTTTCTTTTTATTTAATATTTATATAATTATATTGGCTATAGAATAATTTCACGAACTCGTAGTTTATCTTTTGTCAACCCTAATTTTTCGGGGATTATCATGAATGCCGCTTCTGTAAAAATACAATTCCTGCAAAAAATTCTGCAAAGTCCGGAATTTCTAAATTCGAAACTCGATCAAGATTTACTGCGCTTTCTCTATAATGCCGCTGAGCAAAAAATAAAAACAAAGGAATCTACAATTGCAATTGAATTTTTTAACAGGAAATCTAATTTTAATTCTTCCGGGGATACAATTGTCCGGGTTCATATGTATAACCTCAGAAAAAAGCTATCCTTGTATTATCTCTCTGACGGCAAAAATGACAAAATACAATTGTGCATCCCAAAAGGACATTATGAGTTAAAGTTTGTCAAAAATAATATAAATGAAAATAAAATTAAAAATATAGTATTTAAACCCATATACCTTCTCATATTATTATTAGTTTTTTTAACGATATTATTATTTTTTCAATGGCGTGAGAATACAGCTTTAAAAAAGGCGACTAATATTGATCTGAAAAATGAAAGTACTTCTTTCTGGGTCGATTATCTGCAGAGCGAAAATCCGATTCTGTTTGTATTTGGAAATCATTTAAATCTTTGGGAATATGAGAATGACATAGATAATGGAAAACTAATATATGATTCTAAAATCAACAATGTTAATAATCCAACAGTAAATCTTGAAAAAAACCATGAATCATTTTTATGTGAACATCGATTATTTAGTATTTTTAGTATTCTACCTGTTTTAAAAAATGCAAACTATAAACCTGAATATATATCATCATCACAATTAAAATGGCGTGATATTGCTGAGCACAATATTATTTTTATTGGTAAAGTAAGTACTTTTTTTAGATTGAAAAAAATTTTCTCGAAATATAATTTTGCTTTTAATATAAATCCACAAGAACTATATTATTTGGACAAAAATTCAGATACTCTTAAAACATATTTACCGGAATATAAGAATAGCAATGTGTCAAATTTTGATTCGTATAGATATTATGTTAAAGATTATCCTATTATTACAAAAATTCCAGGACCTAACAACTTACCCATATTGTTTTTTACCGGATTTTTTGATGCCGGCATCAAAGAAACTATTAGACATCTCACTATACCGCTATTAACAAATAAACTGGAAAAACTGTTTGTAGAAAAATACGGCTATATACCAGAATATTTTGACATTTTATTTGAGGTGGAAGGCTACGAAAAAACAAAAATAAGTTCAAAAATATTACATATTAACGAAATTAAATAAGAAAGTGGAATGAATAGCCCCCGGGCCGAACCTTGAGGTATCCGTTTAAAACAGGCTTAACTGTTCACCGTAAATTTGTGTATATTTACTACCTTTCTTCTCAATATATTGTTTTATTAATTGTTCATTATCATATTGACCAACAGTGTTTCAGAATAGGATAACAATACCCAAATGCTGTTCATCCTGTTATGTTACCTGCTTTAAACATACAGGTGCAGCGCCCTTACCGAGTCGGGCAGGCAAGGGCATCCCTATGGTTTATCCCTTTGGGAGAGAATCTAATACTTTCTGGCATAGATTCTCGATAGCCCGCCTGAGGCGGGCGGGAATGACAAACTACAACATCTTGAAAAAGAGGTCTGCGATGTGGCAAAATAAATATTTTCTCAGAGCTCTTTTATCTTAATGTCTTTAAACATGACATGCATTTCCATATTGCCATGCAATTGAAGTCCGATATGGCCCTCTACCCTGCCCGGATCATTGAGTAGTTCTGCCGTCTTAACACTATTGACATAAACCGTTACATGACGGTCTTTGGCCGAAACGATCATTTCATTCCAGTTGTGAACTTTGAAATATTTTTGAACTTCTTCTGCTGTTGGTTGTACCACCCAGGCCCGGCCGCCGGTTTCATATAATCCACCAATATCTTTAAATTCATCGATTTCCGCCTGAAATCCGTTAACGGATACTTTACTGTCAACGGTATCCACACGGAAGTAGAGACCACTGTTGCCTTTCAGTACCTTAAATTTAAGACGCAGATTGAAATTCCGATAGCGTTGATCGGTCAACAAAATACCATGGCGCTCTTCCTCTTTGGGACTCGTTCCGATTATAACGCCATCCTATACGGTCCATTTTCCACCAGGCACTTTATGCCAGCCTGTCAGTGTTTTTACGTCAAAAAGAGGTTTCCAATGGTTACTATCCCCAGCCTGGTTGCAGGCAGTCATCGCGATGAGCATCAGGATTGTGATATAGCTACAAATATAGTACAATGTCTTCTTCATTTGTTTTCCTCAGTTATATTATGATGGTGTCAAAAGAAATTATTTTATAGTTATTTCCCCGAAGAATTCTAATATTATTTAGTGTCTGAACGAAAAGTGAGGAAAATGTCATTTCGAGCGAAGTCGCCTGCCCGCCAATATTTTAAGGCGCGGAGAAATCTATAAATCATTGTAAATGTTAAAGTTAAGATTTCTCCCTATGGTCGAAATGACGAAAAATGTGACTTTTCGTTCAGACACTATTTATAAACTGTTATTCCTGTTTTTCTATGTTCGGTCATTAGTCCTTTTATCAGGTCTAATAAAATTTTTAATTGGACTAAATATTCCAAGGGCTCCTCATTGCCCGGGAACACATCCGGTTTGCGGTTTCATCTTCCGGAAAGATCTCATTGACAGGATCCCATTTTAAATCTCTACCCAGCAGTAACGAAATATTCGCCAGATGGCATATAGTAGCTACCCGGTGACCGATTTCTGCCGGGAAATATGGTTCCCGGCGCGATTTCACGCAATCTAAAAAGTTTCGATGTTCACCCTCCGAACAGGTGAACAAATGCACTTCACCCGGTTCAATAATAGATCTCAAAATACCCGGCGGATTCGCTCTCAAAGGGGCCCGCCAGCGGGGACTTTCAATCCATCCTTCCGTACCTTCACAACGGATAGAAGTTCCACCGGAATCAACAATCAGTTTAACCCCATTTTCGTAACGATACTCCAAATGATATTCATTAGGCGTATTAAAGAGTCCTTCTTTCCAAAATGTCCCATTGGTAACGATTTCGACCGGGCCGCTTCTTTCCGAATCATTTGCCCACTGAGCAGTATCAAAAAGATGGGTTCCCCAATCGGCAATGATACCCGCAGAATAATCGAAATGCCAGCGAAAATTAAAATGTACCCTGTCTTTCGTATAGGGTGCTTCCGGTGCCGGCCCAAGCCACATCTCCCAATCCAGTTCATCAGGCACCGGCATGGGTGTTGGATCCCCCGGAAACTTTGGTTCCCTGGGCAATTTCACCCGAATAGTCTTTAACCTGCCAATTCTACCGTTTCTTACCAATTCTGCCATACGATGATACACATAAACAGATCTGTCTTCGGTTGATGTCTGAAAAACAGCGCCATAACGATCAACAGCATCTACCAGCGTGCGTCCTTCCTGAATAGTTAATGTGGGTTTTTCACAGATCACATCTTTACCGGCCTGTAATGCCATAATCGCCATCGGTACATGCCAGTGATCAGGTGTGGAAATCATGACTGCATCGATATCATTTCTTTGAATGATATCACGAAAATCCCGATACATGGCACAATCCCGATTGTCATATTTTTGGTTGACCATAAGCCCGGCACGAAGCAGGCGCTGATTGTCGACATCACAAACAGCGATCACCTGTGCATCTTCCTGACTGAGAAAGCTTTTCAGATTTACATTCGTTCCATGGGATCCTACACCAATCATGCCGATGGTGATCTTATTGGCAGGAGATATCTTGCCTTGTTTCCCAAGAACAGAACCGGGAATAATCGAAGGAAAGGCAGCAAGACCGGTGGCAATGTATGAAGTCCTTTTCAGGAACTTACGCCGGGTAATGGGTTTATTCATATAATGATATTTCAATCCGAACAACCTTTCATTAAATTCATTATTAATAAAATTCTTTTAATGTAAATCTCCATCTTCCGAAAATACGGTAGTATCATTCGTTTATTTGCTGAGAATCATTTTCTGATATACTGAATGCCGGCCGATATTAAGCCGACAAAAATATAAACCACTGGATACCGGATTATTATTTTCGTTCTTACCATCCCAAACTACCTGATGTGCTCCGCTATAAATATCATCTTTTAAAAGATTCTTGATATGTTTACCTAATATATCATACACATCGATTTTTACTATAGCATCCTTCTTTACTATATAATTAATTGTTGTCGAAGAATTAAATGGATTCGGATGGTTATGAGATACTTCAAAATCTACAGGCATTTTATCGTATCCCAACTTTATTTCTTTAGCACTGGTTTCTATATTTGTACCTACTATCCATGAATAGATATGAGCATTCTTAATGGTAAATTTTATTTTAAGTGGTTGACCTGCCAAGTGTTCGAAAGTAACTCCCTCAGGCCATTGTACTTTTACGCGAACACCATTTGCACTGACTGGCAACGATTGCATGTTTTCAATTTCAGTTCCATCTGCATTAAGAACTTGTACTACGATTTCTCCCCAATCCGATTTGGTATTGATATAAAGTTCACCTTTTGGCAAAATAAGTGTTTTTGTTATGATTTGTCCCTCATCAAAACTGGCTTGCAATGAGCACCAGCCGTCAAGGCGAATAGTGGCTAATCCAATACCAACAGAGCCTGTCCCCGTGTCCGTCAAATCAGTGAACTCAAAATATTCTCCGTGCCGATAATCTCTGCCGGAGTAATACATCCACAATTCATCGCCGATGCGCACGGGACGAGTAGAGACACATTGATTGAAACGATCCCATTCACCTACATCTCCAAGAGAAATTACTGTTTCTAGTTCCCTCTGCCATTGAATACCATCGCGAGAGTGAGCAATGGCAATATCAATATAGGCTTGTTCCGGAAGTTCATAATGAATCTGCGGCAGCCCCACCCACTGACCTTCATAAGGGAATGCTGAAAGTCCGTAAATATTGACTCCATCGGCATCATTAGAATCAGCATGCATAACCATTTCCGGAGTTGACCAATTTTTAAAATCTGTGCTTGTAGATAATGCCACCGCCCTGCCTTTATAAGCCGGTCCACCTCTATCAACTAA
>JAUVIB010000124.1 GCA_030592985.1 Calditrichaceae bacterium
AACGAATGTTAAAATACCCCAAATCAATTTTGGTGGCCTTTTTACTGATATCCATTGCCTTTATGATGGCCATGAAGCAAAATTCACGCATGGAAACAGACTTAGACAAGTACATGCCCGAGCAGCATCCGGCTTTTGTTTATAGCAATCAGGCCGAAGACTGGTTCGATATTAAGGATGGGATAATTATTGCTATTGAGCATAAGAATGGGATCTATAATCCCGGCACTTTAAAGAAAATTAAAGATTTAACCAAACAATTACAAAAAATGAAAGAGATTGAAAAAAGTGATGTTACTTCTCTTTATACCGCGGATAATATTGTAGGAACCGAAGATGGTATGGATGTAAAAGCTTTTTTTAAACGGGTTCCGAATGATGCCGCAAAACTTGCGGAACTGCAGAAAAATGTTCGTAACAATGATATGGTATTCGGTCGCATTGTTTCTAATGACGAAAAGGTTACTGTTATTATCGCCAGAATTGGAGATGATGTTTTTTCCCAGGAATTTTACCATGAAATTCTCGATCTTTCCAAACAGTACGAAGGACCGGAAAATGTGTATGTTGCCGGTAGGCCGATTGTAGAAGGCACCATGGCTCTGTTAGGTCCGGCCGATATGAAACGCATGATTCCCATTGTATTGATGATTATTATCCTGGTTCTATTTTTAGTTTTGCGTAATGTAAAAAGTACTTTTTTTACACTGCTGGTTGTTATTTTCAGTACGATCTGGGCCTTTGGATTAATGGCGGCCGTAAATATCCCCATCTATGCTGTATCCACCATGCTTCCGGTAATGTTGATCGCCATCGGTGTGGCGGATGGTATCCATTTATACAGCCATTTATATATGTTTCTTGATGAAAATCCACAAGCCACCCGCCAGGAAGCTGTAAGTGATATGCTTCGCGGAATGTGGAAACCGGTGGTAATGACCTCAGTCACAACGGCTGTGGGTTTCATTTCCCTGCTCACTTCACAGGTATACCCTATTAAATATTTTGGTATTTTCACGGCTTTTGGGGTGTTGGCAGCCATGATATTTTCGTTATTACTCGTACCGGCAAGCATCCTGGTATTCGGTCTGCCACATGCTAAAAAGAAAATTAAATCAAAAAAGAAAGATGATAAAAAGACGAATCATCTGGCCTACAGGTTTGCAGAAGGTACTTTAAAGTATAAAAACTGGGTATTTATAACAACATTAATTATTGTAGCTATCTCCATTTTTGGCATGACCAAAGTGTGGATTAATTCCAGCTTCCTGGAGAAATTTGAAAAAGATAGTGATATCGTATTAACAGATAAATTTATTAATGAAAATTTTGGTGGTACCAGCACCTTGAATATCGTATTGGAAGGTGAGCAGGAAAACACATTTAAGCAGCCTGAAGTACTTAACCTGATTGTTAAAATGCAGAAGGAAGTTGTTGATAAGCTGCCTATTGTGGGTAACTCTTTTTCTCTTGGAGATTATTTAAAACGCATGAATAAAGTGATGCATGCTGATAGCGCCAAATATGACGTCATTCCCGAAAACCAGGAATTAATCGCCCAATATCTGCTTCTTTACGAAATGTCAGGCGATCCTGAGAACCTTTGGCAGGTGGTAACCGAAGATTATCACAAAGCGAATATAACTATTCAACTTAAAAGTGATAATTCCAAGGCTCTTAATAGCGCCATAGCGATTGTAGACGAGTATCGGGAGGCTTTTGAGTCACATGACGTGCAGGTCAATTATGCCGGCTCCGGATATAAAGCGCTTGTTTTTACCGATTTAATTCTCGAAGGACAAATTACCAGTTTAATCATATCTTTGATCATCATTATTATCTTACTATCGCTGATGTTCAAAAAAATCAGTGTGGGATTTATCGGGTCTGTACCGATTCTGATTACGGCGGCAATCGGTTTTGGGGTAATGGGATTATTAAATATTCCCTTAAGCACCACTACGGCGCTGATTTCCAGCATTGCCATTGGAATAGGTATCGACTATGCCGTACATTTTATCGAACGCTATAAGATTTATGCGCAGCAAACAGGTGATAAGATGCAAACCATACGCTTAACGATGCATCATTCGGGAAGGGCGATCATTTTTAACGCCATCGTAGTTATTGCCGGATTTATGGTACTATTGGCATCTGTATTTCCACCGAACCGCTCGCTTGGCGCCTTAGTATCGCTTAACATGTTTACCAGTTTTCTTGGTACGGTAACGATTATGTTTATATTGCTTTACATTACAAATATTTATTTCAAAAAGAAATAACAGGGAAATATAATAAAATAGGATTAAAACCATTCCCTTAGAAAAGGGGAACTAAATAATAGATAGAAATAAGTAAATTTCACTTTTAAAAAAACAGAGAAACGTAACAATGAAAAATATGATGCGAAAAAACTTATTAATAATAACTATAATGGTTATTAGCTCCACTTTTTCCAGGCTTCAAGCTCAAACTATTTTGCCTACCATTTCTTTAAGTAGTGATGATGGCGGATTGACTAACGGCGGTGAATGGCAAAGTAGTTCGCTTAAAGATAAAGTAAATTTGCTGCTATATGTTGATCCGGATAAACATAGCGATGTAAAACTCCTGGTTGCAAAACTGGATTCTATTAATTACTCTCCCGATTCTCTTGGTATAACATTTATTGTCAATACGGGTGCAACCATAATTCCCAATTTTATCATCCGCAACAGGATGAAAAAGAGAGCAGAAAGTTCACCAAACATTACCTATGTTTTGGATCAAAAAAAAGTTCTTGTGAAAAATTGGGATTTGATCGATGACAATCTAAATATTCTGCTTATTGATGCATCCGGTAAAATTACAGAAAAACATCATGGAAAAATGACAGAAAAATTTATCAACCAATTTTTAAATAATATAGACAATTTAATTAAAAAGGAGAAATAAAATGACAAGCAAAAGATTTCAAATCATCCTCATGACACTGATTTTAACATCGGCTATTTATTCTTTCGCTCAGGACAAGCCAAGTGGATTGGAGATTATTCAAAAAGTGTACGACAGGCCGACCGGTAATGACCAGGATGGCGAACTGACCATGACGCTTATCAATAAACGCGGTGATGAACGCGTTCGTATCATCAAACAATATATTAAAGATTTTGGCAAAGAAGAGAAGAAAATAATGTTCTTTGTTAAGCCTGCCGATGTAAAAAATACATCTTTTATGAGCTGGAGTTACGATGAACAAGGAAAAGACGATGACCAATGGATTTATCTCCCGGCACTTAAAAAAGTAAAACGCATCTCCAGCGATAGTAAGAATGATTACTTTATGGGTTCTGATTTCACCTATGATGATCTCGGCGATCGACATCCTACCTCAGATAGTCACAAAATCCTTCGCGAAGAAAAATTAGACGGCGAAGATTGCTATGTGGTAGAAAGTATCTCCAAAGATGAAGATTACATGTACTCACGTACGATAACCTGGATCATTAGAGACAAATGGATCGGTTTAAAAAAAGAATTTTATGATGAAGATGATGATCTTCTGAAAACGTTGAGCGTAAAGAATTTCGAAAAAATAAAAGAGTACTGGATTATCACACATAGCGTGATGCATAATGTTCAAAAAAATCATACGACGGATATGCAGTTGAAAAAATTAAAGGTTGATACTGGTATTTCAAGCAAAAAGTTCAGTGAACGCATGATGAAACGAGGAATTTAATTGAATTTTGTATATTCAGTTTGGATTAATATTACATTAAAGAATAAGGAAAAATTTAACGTATATTTATTTATTACTGTTATTTTAACGTTAAATTTTTCCCTTTTTTCTCAAATTATGCCAGATAAAAAATACAACTTTGATCTTTCTTTAGTTTCGGATGTTAATAGCGGAAATAGTTATGTTACATTTGGCGGTGGATTAGGAAATATCGAGCCCCTTATTTTTGAAGGAAACCTGATTCCCAATTTCATACTTAGGAAAGATAAAGATTCACAATTGATGGGTATTTTTACACCACAGATCATTATACGAATGTATCAAGGAGAATCGTATCCTGTTAACACGCCGAGCTATATGCCGCAATTAACGCTTTATTATTCTATGGGTAAAAAGCTGTCTATAGAGAATTTTACGGTTTTCGGAAAAATAGCTCACCATTCAAACGGTCAGAAGGACGATTTTTACCTGGAAAATGGAGATATAAATTTTCAGTCCGGGACTTTTTCTACCAATTATTTTGAAATTGGAGTTATCAAAACCTTCTATAATAACAATATGAATGCGGCACAATTTTTTAGTACATCCTTTGAAATCCATCCTGAAAAATTATCAGATGAAGAATTAAAAGGTATTTACAGTTTTTACAGATGGAACAATCAATTCGCAATTTTCAAACTCCCGTATGAAGTGAATGAGAATGAAAAAAAATACACGAAATACTCCTTAAAAGGACAATTAACCTGGCTGTTTGGAGATATTAATGAATGGGATTTTTTCGCGATGGACAGACTTATCGCAAGCATAACCTTCTATTATCATCCTACATTCTTTGAAGATATCGGTTTATTTGTTCAATATTATCACGGTCAGGATTATTACAATATCTATTTCCCTATAAACAGGGATATAATTAGAATTGGCATTATGACAGATCAATTTAGATTCTAAGAGGTGAAAAATGAAAAAATATCTAATTATTACGATCTCCTTAATTATCTTACTGCAAAGTTCCATTGCCCAAAATATCGATCTCTCCGGATATGTGCGTAATTATTCAGGAATGCTTGTGGGTAATGGTTCAAATGATTTTGTGATTTTGCAAAATACATTTAACTTAAATTTTGAAAAAAACAGCAGCTCAAATGCTTTTAAAGTAAATCCTATGATTTATACTGAATATGGCGACAGCTTAGTCTTCAGACTACGTGAAGCTTATATTGATTTCTTTTTTGATAACTTTGATTTGCGGGTTGGAAAGCAGCAGATTGTCTGGGGTAAAGCGGATGGCGTTTTTATCACAGATATTGTCTCCCCTAAAAATCTGTTTCAGTTTTTATTGCCGGATTTTGATGAGATAAGACAAGGTGTTTATGGTGCAAAATTTGATTATTACATAAATGATAACACTTTTGAAATAGTTTGGTTACCGGTTTTCTCTCCCACAATATATGCTAATCCTAATTCTATCTGGGCTGTAAAACCAAATTTTCCCATGCCTCCCATCTATGATTATTCAAATACAGACGTCAACCCTTCCCTGGAAAACAGCGAAATTTTTGTTAAATATTCTGCTTTAACCACATTCATAGATTTTGAAATTATGGGCGGATATATGTGGGATGATGATCCTACAATGTTTACATCTTTTGTTCCGGACGGATCAGGCGGAATGAACTTACTCCTCTCCCCTGAACATAAAAGGATTACTCTGGGCGGCGGTAGTTTTAGCACAACCCTCGGACCCTTTGTTATGCGGGGTGAGGCGGCTTATTATTCCGGAAAATATTTTAATACAACTACTCCCCAATTTGATAATGGTGTCATACAGAAAGATTATATCCATTATATGCTTGGCACCGATTTTGCCCTTTGGGACGTCAATATCAGTACGCAATTCATCCAAAAAGCAGTTATGGATTATGATGAAATCATAAAACCTACCCCCTTATTTAAGGGTGAATATAATAACATGATGACCTTTCTGGCGCGTTACTCCATGTTGAACGAGACATTAGATCTTGAATTGTTCTCCTATTACGATTTCGAATATGATGATGCTTTAATCAGGCCGAGAATATTATATGACTATTCGGATGCTGTAAATCTGCAATTTGGCGCTAATATTTTTACCGGTACAGAGGGCCTATTCGGCCAGTATAACAAAAATGATATGATATATTTCAAAATAAAATACAGTTTCTAGCACAGTTTTTTCAAGTTTAATTTTTCATTAATTTTCTATGAAATTACAATGAGAATGCATAGATTGGAATCATTAAAATTATGCAAGAGATAAAAACGAAACCCACATTAATAATAATGTAAAATTTTAACGTTTCTTAAACCCTGACAACTACCTATGTAAAATAAAATTAAGAGAGGAAATAGTTAGTGAAAAATATTATTTATATCAGAACTGCCGCTGTCGTTGCTGTTTTAATAGGTTTTATGCCGGTTATTGCCGGCTATAAAGTACTTTCAGGTGCGTTTGTCCCGGATTATAATGTATTGACATGGCTTGTTAACTATAATGTGATTATGGGAATCGTATCTATAGTTACCGGATTAGCGCTTTGGATTACCCACCGATTTGCCTTTAAGCTAACGTCATTCGTAGCTATTGCTCATATTTCGGTTTTGGCTCTATTATTAACCGTATTCAGCAATATCGTAGCCGATCATAGCATTAAGGCTATGGTTTTCCGCTCGGTAATCTGGGTTATGTTATATATTATTGTATGGAAAAAATCAGCTCCCGGTTCAAGTAAAACCTGAGCAAGAAAATTTCAGAAAAGAGCGAATATGGCTAACTTTATTCGATTGCGTATTATGGTAAAACAACTCTATTTTGTTTATGTCGGTGTATTGTTTTACATAAGCCTCGGCTTTATAAGTTTACATAGTCAATCCTCTCAATTTTCCTTACAAAATGAAACCATATCAGAAAGTATTCCTGAATCAGCTTCTTCTTGCAAAGATACGGTTAACTTTTTACTGCCGGCAGTGGAAACGTTCAGTCTTAATATTTTAATATGGTCGTTTAACCGCTATGCCCGCAATGTGGATTGGGCCAGGATATCATGGGAGACCATGATCAACAATCTGAAGTATGGATTTGTATGGGATGCTGACGGTTTTGAAACAAATCAATTGGGCCATCCTTATACAGGGGCGTTATCGTTTACGGCTGCCCGATCTTCGGGATTAAACTTCTGGCAGTCTCTTCCATACCCCTTTGCAGGCAGCTTGATGTGGGAATATTTCATGGAAAAAGAGTATCCTTCCATGAATGATATTATTACGACCCCAATGAGCGGGATTGTTCTGGGAGAGGTTAGTTTTCGTATTTCAAATCTTGTGTTATTTAGCGGAGAAAGCGGCTTTATGCGCGAATTGGCAGCATTCGTACTTTCTCCTATGAATGGATTTAACAGAATGATTTGCGGAAAGGAAATGCATTCTGCCCGAATTCGTCGGAAAAAGCCAAAATATCAAGTTTCGTTTTCTGCCGGGTCGCACGGTGTTTTTATTGACAACATTTCTTCGAAAGTTTTACCACATCTGTATCTGAATTTCCGAATGATTTATGGTAGATATGCCAAAATCCGAAAAAATTATAAACCCTTTGATTATTTCGAAACCGATGTGAGGCTTAGTCTATCCGCGACAAATTATATTAGTTCCATTTTTTCCAGTGGATTGATTCTTGGTAAAAACTTATCTCTGTCTTCCGGCAATAGGGCTGTTTTCGGTCTGTTTAATAGCTTCGATTATCTTAATACTCCCATATACAAAATATCTGCCGCCAGTGTGGGCGCCGGTATCAAAACGAGACGTTCTTTAGGAAATAATTTTATCTGGGATAATTCGTTTATTTCATCCATAATCGTTATGGGCGGTATCAATTCTCTTTACGTCTTTGAAGGGGATCGTAATTACAGCCTGGGACCAGGGACAAAAAATCGATTTGAATCTACGCTTAATTTTAAAGATAAAGGAAATATATATTTTCGTTTTAAACATTATTGGATTCATCCTTTAAGCGGTGCAAAGGGAAATGAATATGTGGATATTTGGATGTTAGGAGCCAGTATCAACTTTACATCAGAACATTCTTTTGGTATCGAATTCAATGAATATGACCGTTGGTCTAAGTACAAAGATTATCCCAATCAGGAAGATAATAACATTGCCTTGCGTATCTTTTTAACCTACCATTTTGGACGTATCTAATCTTCTTTTTTCCGCATTCTCCTGAAACACAATTAAAAAGTTTCCGAACGAAAAATAGTGAATCAATAAAAAAAATGGCATAATGGTGTCATTGCGAGGAGCGTTAGCGACCCTACTAAGTCGCCTGCCCCGCCTGCCAACGTTTGCGGGCACGGCGCCGATGCTTTATGGCGTGGGGCAGGCTGGAGCAATCCCAATAAAA
>JAUVIB010000127.1 GCA_030592985.1 Calditrichaceae bacterium
GGGCCATGTAATATGGGAGAAGATACATTGTTCCTTCATTTTCACTGTAACCACTTCCTTCTGTTGCATCGAGTGCAAAACCATCACGATCTAACCTGACGTGACACCGTTCATCAATGGGCAGCGCCTTACCATCAACATGCCAGCCTACTTTTTGCAGGTGGTCCACAGCATATTCAAATGTATTATCAGGGCGTTCGGGATTAACAGGCCGCCATCCTTCATTGACAAATTGTCCCGGTGTTTGATCAAAAACGATATCCAACCTGTGTCTATTGTCCATTCTATATCCGATTAAATCAAGCGGTAGTCTTTGAAGTGTTTCAAGAATATCTTCAACTTTAAAATCAGTTTTATAAAATTCCTGTGCTGTAAACTCCGTAAAAGAACCGGCATGCGGAAAATATTTACCACTTTTATATATATCCGTATCAACCAACCGATTAAATTTTTGGGCCTGGGCAGCGTACAACACATTCCAAAATGCACTCTTTTGATGGCTAATATGTAACCAGGCGTTTTCTAAACTTTCTCTATACATCATAATCCGTTCGGGGTCCTCTTCATAATTAAGCAGACCGTACATACTCATAAGACATAGATTATTATCCCATGGGACTACATCTTCAGGAGGGAAATACATTTTGGATAACATCGCATTGATATGATAATTATATTTATCACGCAGCATCTTAGCAGTTTCTAAGTATTTCTTATCTCCGCAAACATGATAAGCTACATTTAAGAATGAAAGCATCATCATAGAGTTCAATCCTCGTTGATCCCATCCCCAAACAGAATTTACAAATTCCGGTGAGAAATTTGCCCATCTTGTTGCTTTACCATCATGATCCTGCAAGTAAAAACCATGCCGAATTAAATGATCAGTGATATCACTAACCACTTCTCTTACCGCTTTTTTCTCTTCATCCGTATCGGCAATTAGATCATAATAAATCCCGTAGAAGAAATAATGACCGGCTAATTCATCTGAGCTTGTGTCACACTTCCACAGGTATTTCCCATCTTTGCTTTTAACAAATCTTGGAATAATATCTTTCCAGAAAGGATCCTCCTTCTGCTTTCTAATATTGTATTCATGACCATACTGTTCATTAACCGCTTTCGGCCAATCAATTGGAATGATGATTCTGGCAGGAAATCCTTTTTCATGTGTAATATCAACCAGCCTCCTGCATGCGTCAAAACTTCTTTTAGCTAATTTCTTTGCTTCTAAACTTCCTGTAACGGCGTAACGAAAAGCTTGCGATGCACCATACATCGCAGTGTACATACCGTCATTATCAGAAATAGCTGGCTCCCAGGAATCTGCATCATAACGAATCTTCAAACTATTCTGGGCAATAAAACCCATTCTATTATGCCGCGATTCAACCTGTCGGGTAAATAATTTCGCCTTTTCTTCCATGGTCATTGATTGAAAAGTGATCCGGCTTATTCCTTTATTTGTCGCTAACCAGACAGTACCATCTTTCTCCACAAGAATATCATTTACATAGTCATCGGGTAACCATCTTCTGCTGAAGCGATAGTAAAAATTTTTACCATCCGCTCTGATTACTCCTTTTTTAGTTCCAAACCAAACGTCTCCTTGCGGGTCGTCTGCAATACAGGTAAAATATTTAAAGGGCAGCCCTTCTTTTCCGGTAAATAGTTTCCATTTTCCCTTTTGAAAGTATCCTACTCCTTCATTTGAGCCAAACCATAAACGACCTTTGGAATCTGTTTGTAAAACACTAACATTTGATAATTTCCAACTATAGTTCCTGTCTGTCGGAAATATTTCAATCCATTCATCTTTTTTTACTCCTTGAATAAATAGACCGTCCTTCTTTCCCATATAAACATTTTGCTGATATTCTGCTACAGACAATACATCTTTGTCAAAGTCATTTTTCTCTTTAGCCAAATTAGATGACGGTTTCGAAAAGATCTTCCACTTATCCCCATCATACTTGAATTCTCCATCGGGAGAGACCGCTATGATATTTCCGGATTTGTCAAGTCGTATATTTGTAAATACTGTTTCCGGTAATCCGTCATTCGGCGTAAAAACAGTGGCAATCTCCTGCAAAAACAGATCATTGCAATTTATTTGAGCAAATGAAAAAGAAAATGACATTAGTAAAAAAATAGCTTTTAATTTCATAGATATTGCTCCTTTTTAAAACCGTTGAAAGCACAACCAACTCAAGTTTTCCAATTGTTAAATATCAACACTTTAGACCATAATAATCCTATTTAGAATACAGATGTTACTACTGAACCATTGATGGAGGCGCGTTTTCCGGTTTGGATCCCCATTGCTTATTTGGCGTTGGACCCATCTCAAAAATCAATGAACCACCATTTATAATATCAGCATGAGTAAGCCATGGTTTGTCTAATTTTTTATCATTCAAGCGCGCCGATTGTATATAAATATTTTCCCCGGAAATATTATTTGCTTTAATAATGAATTCTTTACCTTTATAGGGACTCCCCAGTTTAATTGTAGCTTTATTAAAAAGCGGACTTCCAATCACATAAACATCCGTCCCCGGCGCTACCGGATAAAAACCTAACGCGCTAAAAACATACCAGGATGAAAGCGAACCCATGTCTTCATTTCCACAAATTCCGCCAGGTCCTGTCTGATAAAGCATATCCATTATTTTATGCACTTTTTCCTGACTCTTCCAGGGTGCTCCTGCATAGTTATATAAATAGGCTACATGATGTGATGGTTGATTGCCATGCACATATTGTCCGATTGTACCCACAACACCCACATAATTAGGACCATTCACTTCCGGACTCATATTAAAAAATGTATCTAATTTGGTTATAAATTTTTCTTTTCCGCCCATAAGATCGATTAATCCCGGAACATCATGCGGGACTGACCAAAGATATTGCCAGGCATTTGATTCCGTGAAATGCCGATTGGGGCGAACGCCAATCCATAGGGGATTAAAGCAGTTATAATAGAAATGTTTGCCGTTCTTTATTATTTCAGGTGACTGTTCACACATTTTCAACCATGAGCCATCGTATAGTCGGGGACGCATAAACCCGCTTTCTTTATCAAAAACAGTTTTATAATTCAATGCCTTTGTCATAAAGAATTGAGTATCTTTAGTTTTTCCAAGGAAAGCAGCTAATTGAGCTAAACACCAATCATCATAGGCAAATTCCAGCGTAGCCGGCACGGATTCGGTCTCTTTATCCGCCGGTAGATAACCAAGCTCAGAATAAAATGTTAAGCCGCGCCGGGATTCAGAAGGGTCAATCGGGAGAGGAGGTAACTCTGTTGATTTTTTTCGCATCATATTGTAAATAAAATCAATATCATAATCCTGAATTCCTTTAATATATGCGTCTGTTACCATTGGGATAAGATGATCTCCAACCATTCCCTGTGCAAAATTATTCCATGCATGCTGTGCCGGCAACCAGCCATAATTTCTCGTCTTAGTGACGATTGATTTGATCATATCGTTAGCATGTTGCGGTTCAAACAAGACCATTAACGGCTGTTCCGAACGGTAAGTATCCCAGGCAAGAAATGAAGGATAGAAATCATATCCTTCCGCTGTATGCACTTTGCCATCCATTCCAAAAAACTTGCCATCAACATCATTGGATATTTGCTGTGCCAGAAGAGAATGATAAAGTGAAGTATAAAATATTTGTTTTTGTTCTTCGCTTCCTCCTTCAATTTCAATTTTTGTTAGCTCTTCATTCCAGATTTTCACGGCCTCTCTGCGCACATAGTCAAAATCCCATCCGGGAAGCTCCGTCTCGAGATTATTTATAGCGCCATTAATACTAACATGAGAAACTGCGACTTTGACTAAAATCTCTTCATTTCTAACGGTTGAATAATCCAGGAATACACCGATTTCCCTCCCCGTCTCAGCTGTTTTATAGGGATTAATAAATCCGCCGCCTGATTCAGGCTTTGCATAGCTTTTATTCCAGGTACCAAAGGATGTAAAAGGTTTGTTGAATTCTACAATAAAGTACAAAACGCCAAGAATAGAAGTTTTATATCCTTCAATTCGCGTCTTACTGATAATATTTATGTGTGATTTTTTCTCAGGAAGTTCGCCAAGTGAGTGGCCCAGATCTATCAAAATATGAGCATTGTCTGCATCCGGAAATGTATATTTATGTAACCCCACGCGCTTAGAAACCGTCAACTCAGCTTTAATATTATAATCTTTGAGACGAACAGAGTAATACCCTGGTGAAGCAGATTCTTCAGCGTGTTCAAACCTCGATCGATAACCTTCATCCGGATTTCCCCTGGAACCGGGATCAATCTGAATTTCATCATTAATTGTTGGCATTATTAAAATATCGCCTAATCCGATCCAGCCGGAACCGCTAAAATGTGTATGACTAAATCCCATAATAGATTTATCGGCATATTGATAGCCGGAGCTATAAGTCCAGCCTTCGTTATGAACATCAGGGCTTAATTGAACCATAGAAAATGGTAAAGTAGCGCCGGGAAATGTATGCGCAAAGTAATCCGTTCCTATAAATGGATCCACATAATCGGTTAATCTTTTATCTTTCTCTTGTGAACAAGCTGTAATAATAATTAACGCAGTTATAAAAAGTATCTTCATAGTATTCCACTTTTTTAATAATTTTTAATAATATCAGTTTTAAAATTTGAGAAAAATTTTGTTTCACTTTTCTACTTTTTTAAGTCTTCTAATCCAAATTTATCCAATATTCCGCTATCGCTACCATCACCGTTTATTATCTTTCCCCCTTCTATTAACCATAATTTTATCGATCTCATTTCCCTCAATATCAATTACATTTAAAATTGCATTATTATCATTAATATTGATTAGAACAAAGTGTTCAATTTTGCTTAACTTAACAGTTTCAGGTATGGGACCATCCATTGTATAAAGTCCCGCTCCGCCACCGGCAGTAGTAATATAATGAACACCATTCTTTTCGGCATGGTGATAATGATGATCATGCCCATTCATAAATACTTGAACATCATTTCTCTCAAAAATATCACCCCAGAATTTTCGCTTTTTTTCTACTTCAGCTACTCGACTTTTCATAACAGAATAGAGTGGCTTATGTTGAAAGATAAAAATGAATCCAACCTCTTTATTAAGTTCTAATATATTTTCCAACCATTGCTTTTGGGTAATGAAATATTCTTTTTGTGATATAAGGTATTCCTCAAGATTTTTCTGCCAGAAATCATCACTATTCATATCTGAGAAATAATTAAAATCTAACATATCCTTTCCTTCACTATCAAGAATCACGAAGAGCGCATCTCCAACATTGAAGGAATAATATCTTTCATTGTTCGGTAAATCAAAATAATCATAATAGTATGGTGAATCTTTTTCATGATTTCCTAAAACTGTATAGTACGGTGTATTGCTCATCAGTTCTCTGTTTATTTTAAAGAAAGCCTCCCAATCACTGATCACTCTTCCATCACTCACCATATCACCCGTATTAATAATAAATAGAGGATCTTGCTCTATTATTCTATTTACAATTTTTGCATGAATATCATGCCGGCTTCTGGTATCTCCGAGAACAACAAATTTAAATGGTATATTTTCTGATTTTTTTGTTTTAAATGCTTGCTCAGTACTGCTAATATTAAAACATTCAACCTTATAACTATATGTTTCATTTAGTTTTAATCCAACCAATGGAATTTCATGCATCGTTGAAGGAATCTTTTCTTCCACTGCTGTCATATCCAGTTTTCCATTTCTCCCATATAATACCTTGCCATAAGTCGGATAAGCAGTTTCCCACATAATAGTTATTCCATCATCCTGCAAATTTTGGAGATAGGGTAAAATCAAGAAAGCCGGTTGATTCGCTAATTCATCTTCTACACTATTAATTGCATTACTTGTAAGGGTAATAGTTGTGGCAGGATCTGAGTTCTTATTTTTCTCAACAATTTTACTTACTTTATTTATAATAGACATATCCGGGGAAGGGTGTCTTTCACAATAATTGTTTAAACGATTAAGACTAATGTTCATTTCATCAAATGCTTTTCTTATTTGATAAGCTTCATCCGTAATAAGTTTGGCATATCTTACATTCCCTACACCCCATTCATTAATTACTTTTATAGCTATCAGGTAGGAAGAATCTATAGAGGCGGAATTACTGATTATAACAGTACCATCGCCTTCTCGAAATTTTTGATGCAACTTACCGTCTATCCAAATTTCACCCTTATCATTTATATTAGCGATAAGTCTTATAGGTCTTCCTTCAACTTTAAAACCATCAATTTCCTTAGGCAACGTAATTTCTTTTCTGTACCATCCATGCTGCATTTCGCCGCGCCATATATCGCCGGACTTCCTTACTTCCCAATCAGAATCGTTAAACCCGGATTGTGATGCTTCCTCTCCGGCTTTCATTTTAAACTTCCAGTCAGTGATTGCAATACCATCTTTAGGCGGTACAATTGAAAAGGAAGAAAGAAATCGTCCATATCCAACAGGCATCCCGACAAAACGGGCATTAAGGAAACGGCTGTTATATCCGCTATTTTGACTTTTTACCTGGATTGAATATTTTTCTCCTGCTTTTGCTGATAGAGCAAGAACACCTCTACCGGAATATTCAATTGCTGTAAATAATTTTTTACCATCAACATATACAATTGCAGATGGATCAATATGGATATATAATATTACATCAAGTCCCTCGAGATTATTTGGAATTTCAATATTCTGTTTGAACCACTTAATACTATTTTTCTCCCCAAAAGGGATATTTAATTGTTCAGTTTTCCATATTGATGGATTATCAACCAATACTTCTTCTATGGTTAGATCTCCTTCGTGCGAGAACCATTCGTTAATCTCAATATATGGATGAGGCTCAAAGAATTGTGTAATTATTTCTGATTGTGCAAATAATTGATTGCTTATCATTAGAATAATAAGCAAAAGTGGATTTAATATTTTTATCATTCTTAACCTCTCAAGGTTTTCATATGTTTATAATTTCAAGCTGCAGGTATCTTTTACGTATGTTTAAAACGGGAATCTTTTCAAAAGGAAAAATTCCGGCTATTCCAAAGGAATCCCTTGGGGAAAAAATTGCCGGAATAATAGTTTTTTATAATCAGTATTAATTTTACTCTCTTCTATTGATTGTAATTTTGTCGATCTCATTTCCATTAATATCTATTACATTCAGAATTGCATCATTTTTATTTATACTAATATAAACAAAGTGTTCAATTTTTTTATACTTAACCGTTTCAGGTTGAGGGATATCAATATCATAAAGTCCTGCTCCACCTCCGGCAGTAGTAATATAGTGAACACCATTTTTCATTGCGTGATGATAATGGTGATCATCACCATTCATAAAAACTTGAACATTATGCCTTTCATATATATCACCCCAGAATTTTCGTCGTTGTTCGGCATCAGTTATACGTGATTCCTTAACACTATATAAAGGCGTATGTTGAAAGACAAAAATAAACCCGGCTTCTTTATGCAATTCTAATACTTTCTCTAACCATTTTTTTTGCGTAATAAAATATTCTTCATATTTATTTTGCCAAAATTTATCACTATTTTCTTCCGAAATATAATCAGGCTCAACAACGTACTCTCCTTCACTATCAAGAATCACGAATAGCACATCACCAACATTAAAATAATAGTATCGTTCATTGTTCGGCAAATCAAAAAAATCAAAATAATATTGTGCATTCTTTTCATGATTTCCTAAAACCGGGTAATAAGGAGTATTCTTCATCAGTTCTCTGTTTATTCTAAAGAAATTCTCCCAACCATCTATTACCCTGCCATCCTTTACCAGATCACCCGTATTGATAATTAATAATGGATCTTTCTGGATTATTCTATTTACAATTTTTGCATGAACATCATGACGGCTTCGTGTATCACCAAGAACAACAAA
>JAUVIB010000351.1 GCA_030592985.1 Calditrichaceae bacterium
ATAAAATTGGTGTCTCTTTAAGAATCACCGCATTTAATCGTTGGGCTGATCAAGATAAGGCAATGGATAGTGATTCTTCTCAAATATTCATTTATGGGTGGGGCGCTGAAATTCTGGGGGACGCCGGGAATTTTTTACGTACATTGTTTCATTCAAAATCTAAAACAAACTTCTTCCATTATGAAAATAAAAATGTGGATCAACTGTTAGACTATGCCTTTACTGAACAAGATAGAAATGTTCGTGAAAATTATTATAAAAATATTATTGAACAAATAATGTATGACATTCCGGGTATTTTCCTAATGCACATAAAAGAATATTACGCTTATAATAAAAATAAAATAAAATCTATTTTTATGTCACCCTATGGTATTATATGCTATGATAAAGTCACTTTAAAATAAAAAAATGAACTCATTAAAAAACATATCAATCAATTTTAACATCCAGACAAAGTTTTTTCTCTATTTTACCTTATTGAGTCTATCTATATTAAGCTTTGTTTTGCTAACAATTTTTTATTATCAAAAGCAAACCATTCTTAAAACGGCACAAGAGAAAGCATTTGAATTGACACGAATTCTGGCATACAGCAGTGTAAATGCTGTATTATTGGATGATTATACGGTTCTGCAAATGCTAATTGATAGCATGAGTGACAGCCCGGATATTAACTCAATCGCAATTATTGATACAACAGGAACCGTACTGGCATCGAGTGCTCCCGAATTACGCGGTACCCGGTATAATGATGAACTTAGTAAAAAAGCGCTTACTTCCGATACTTTCATTTTGGAAAACGAATCTACTGACAATAAAAATGAAATTTGGAATACCGCCGTCATCATCTACAACTTGGATAAACCTATCGGTACGGCCAGATTGAGATACACGATTCATGACGCCTATGGAGAATTGATCAATACCGTTGTAATAATAGGGTTATTATCTGTCCTATTAAGTTTCATTTTAGCGTATAAATTAGCAAAAACATTTTCAAAACCAATCAAAGAAGTCGTTCATTTAGCAAACGAATATGGTAAAGGTAATTTCAATGCTATAATCGAGTCAAAACGCAGGGATGAAATCGGTCAATTAATTATCGCTCTTAATTTACTATCACAGGAACTACAGACACTAATAGAGGAAAAAGTAAATAATGAGAATCTTATGATGCTCGGTGAATTTAGTTCTTTTATAATGCACGACATCAAAAATCCACTGGCAGGAATCTATCTGTTGGCAGAAGGAATCAACTATGAAATTAAAGATACGGATCCCTTAAAAGAATACAGTAAAGAACTTCTTTTGTCGGTAAAAAAGGTTCAGGATTTCACCCAGCAAACGCTGGATGTCGCCAGAGTCAACAAAGTAAATTTACATCTTATTGATATACATCATTTGATATTGGAAACAATTGAAAGTTTAAACACAGATAAAATAAAAATTATAAAAAATTTCGATCGAACTTTTTCAGGTATTCAAGCAGATTCGCGGATGTTGTCAATGGCGATTCGCAATTTATTAACCAACGCCAAAGAAGCTATTTCAAATAATGGTGTGATTATTATTACGACTAAAAAGATTGAACATCAATGTAAAATAATAATTAAAGATAATGGTATTGGTATTGATGAAGAACGCTTAAAAACGATTTTTCGCCCTTTCATATCTGACAAGCCCGGCGGACATGGAATGGGACTGGCCATGGTAAAAAAGTCGATTTTAAGTCATCAGGGGAAAATAGAAGTTGAAAGCATATTAGGGGAAGGAACAAAATTCACCATAATTCTCCCAATAAACAGTTTTTTATATGAGTAAGATAATTTTATAAGTATCAATTGGAGTATCAATGTTTCGAATTCTTATTGTAGATGATGAACCCTCTATGTTAAAAGGGGTAAAACTGCAGCTAATCGGAAATAAAGATTATGAAATTTCTACCGCGCCAAATGCTGATATTGCGATTAATATTATAAAAAAAAATGAATTTGATCTAATCTTAAGCGATTTAATGATGCCCGGGAGAGAAGACGGTTTTAGGGTAATTAAAGAAGCAAAAAAACAATGGTACCGTCCCTACGTTTTAATAATGACCGCCTTTAAAGAAACCGATAATATCGTACAAACCATAAAAGCAGGCGCTGATGACCTTATTATAAAAGGTTTTTCCCCGGATGAAATAAGATTTCGTATAGAAACGATGTTACAAAAAAAAGAGAAAATAGATCAGTTAACGATACAAGCCTCTATCCTTCAGGAGACCATCGACAAAGAATTTGATAACTACCAGATAATTGGAAAGTCCAATGATATACAATCGTTATATAAACAAATCAAACAAGTAAGCAGTGATGCGAGCTCAATTTGTATTATCAGCGGTGAGAGTGGAACAGGCAAAGAACTGGTTGCCCGCTCAATTCATAAATTAAGCGTTCGTAAAGACAAACCTTTTATTCCTGTAAATTGTGCTGCTATACCCGAAACATTAATTGAAAGTGAATTATTCGGATATGAAATAGGAGCTTTTACCGGAGCAAATACAACAAAAGTCGGAAAGTTTGAACTGGCAAATAAGGGTATTCTGTTTTTAGATGAAATTTCTGAGTTACCTTTAAATATTCAGGGCCGGCTACTAAGAGCATTAGAAGAAGATCATATTACACGGGTTGGAGGGATTAAGCCAAGAAATATTGACATTATGATCTTAGCTGCAACGAATAAAGATCTTTTTGATCTTGTTCAGCAAGGATTATTCAGAGAGGATTTATACTATCGGCTGGCAGTCGTTGAGATCAAAGTTGAGCCGTTAAGAAAAAAGAAAGATGATATTCCTCTGCTTGCTCAATATTTTGTCAATCGCCTTAATAAAGAGCGGGGTAAAAGATTACACCTTACCAAAAAAGCAATTCAAAAATTATCCGCCTATAATTTCCCAGGTAATGTGAGAGAACTGCGTAATATTCTTGAGGCGGCTTTTGTTTTCGCCGATGATGTGCTTATCGATGCAGACAACCTAATATTTAAAAAAAAGGCAAACAATACATACGACAACAGTATGTATAATGAACTATTATATGAAGAAGCTTTACAAAAATTTGAGTATAATTATTTTAAAAATTTGTTAAAAAAACATAATGGAAAAATTACTCCCGCTGTAAAAGAGGCGGGGATTTCGCGGTCATGGATGTATAAAAAGTTAGATGTGTTTTCCTTAAAAAGCCGCTAATTCATATTTAGCTATTTTAAGCCTGAAAGATGTGATGACCGGATTATAGCCAGCCACTCGGTTGAATACCAGTTTTCCAAAGCTCATTAATCCGGAATATTAGCTTGTAGACCCAAATTTTCACGCAATATTATCAATATTATTGGCTACGTTGCAGAAATGAACACTTTCAGAGAATAGATGATGCCATAAATAGAAAATGTATATTTAGTGCCTGAACGAAAAGTACATTTTTTCATTGCGTCCGCCTGCCTATGGCACGGAGTCGGGATTCATCCCGGCGTGGCAATCTATTTTTGGAGATGTAACCGTGTTTTTTATTGGGATTGCTTCAGCCTGCCCCACGCCATAAAACATCGGCGCTGTGCCCGCAAACGTTGGCAGGCGGGTGCAACATAGCGCAATGACACCGTTATGCTACATTTTTTATTGATTAACTGTTTTCGTTCAGACACTATTTAAAAACAAGGAGTTTATTATGAGTTTAGTGAGGCTTATATTAATAATTGGTATATTATCATTAATGTCATGTGGAAACGTCCAGCAAGTAAATAGTGATAATAACGGAAAAATTAGAATGATAATTGATTCCGACGCAAATAATGAGTTGGATGACCAACATGCTATCGCCTACGCGCTTTTTAATGGAGCTAAATTTGATGTTGAAGGGATTACAGTCAATAGAACTTATAATGGTGGTGATGTAGATAGTCAAAAAGCAGAAGCAATACGTGTTGTAAAATTGTGTGGATTATATCCGGATATTAAGGTGTACAGGGGAGCAAATGGAAGTTATAAAGACATTGTAGAGCATATAAGTGAATCTGATTTTGATGGCGCTGAAGCTGTGAACTTCATTATTGAACGGGCAAACGCTAAAGAAAATCGCAAACTCTTATTAGTGCCGGTTGGCAAATTAACAAACATCGCCCTCTCTATAAAAAAGGACCCAAGCATAATTCCTAAAATTAAGATATTGTGGCTTGGAACAAACTATCCCGATGATGGCGAATATAATTTCTACAATGATATTAGCGCTGTTAATCCGGTGTTGGAATCAAATGTAGAATTTGAAATTGCAGTTGTTGGA
>JAUVIB010000195.1 GCA_030592985.1 Calditrichaceae bacterium
CAATCTTTGCTATTTTTTCATTAAGCAAATCCTGAATTGATTTATCAGTATCTTTTACAAATTGTTGTTCTAAAAGGCATACTTCTTTATAATATTTTTCAATTCTTCCCTGGGCGATTTTTTCAACTATATGATCAGGTTTCCCTTCATTCTTCCCTTGCTCTTTATATATCTCCATCTCTTTTTCGACAAGAGTCTGATCCAAATCTTCCCGTTTTACTACCAAAGGATTCGCAGCGGCAATGTGCATGGCTACGTCTTTAGCAAAATTACTCATATCATCCGTATTGGCTACAAAATCTGTTTCACAGTTAATCTCAACCATCACACCCAAATTAGCGCCGGGATGAATATAAGATTGAATGATACCCTCATTTGCCTCGCGACCGGCACGTTTTTCTGCTTTGGATATACCTTTTTTCCGCAATTCATCTATTGCTTTCTCAAAATCTCCGTCTGCTTCAGACAGAGCTTTTTTACAATCCATCATACCAACTCCGGTTTTTTCCCGAAGTTCTTTAACCATTTTGGCTGTTATTTCTGCCATTATTTTTTCTCCTCTTTCCTAACTCTTCTTCTCGGACGTTGTTCTTTTTTTACGGGTTCCTTTATTTCAGTTTCATCCGTTACCGCTTTATCAAGTTCTTTTTTATCAGTTATTTTCTGTCTCTCTTCAATAATAACATCAGCGACTATGCTTGAAATAAGGCTAATACTTTTTGCTGCATCATCATTAGCCGGAATTGGATAATCAACAATTGTGGGATCCGAGTTGGTATCAACCATTCCAACAATCGGGATTCCCATTTTTTTTGCTTCCTTTACGGCTATATGTTCTTTTTTAATATCTACGATAAATATCATTCCCGGGAGGCGTTTCATATCTTCAATACCCGATAATACTTTAGATAGTTTCTCTTTTTCACGATCAATCGTTAAGCGTTCTTTTTTAGATATTTTTTCATAAGTACCGTCGGTACTCATTTTTTCAAGATTTTTATAATGTTTGATTGATTTTTTTATCGTTGAAAAATTAGTCATCATTCCACCAAGCCAACGATGAGTTACAAACGGCTGATTACAACGTTTAGCTTCCGATTCAACCAATGCTTTAGCCTGTATTTTTGTACCAATAAACATCACATCAAAGTTCTCTGATACAGCTTTCCTGATAGCCTCTATTCCTCTATCAAGCATGGCTTGTGTTTTTTTAAGATCAATAATATGAATCCCGTTTTTTTGCATAAAAATATAGGGTTTCATTTTGGGATTCCATCTGCGGGTAAGGTGACCAAAATGGACACCGGCAGCTAAAAGTTGTTCTAACTTTGCGGTAGGCATTGTACTACTCCTTATGTTTGGGTTATACCTCCACCGGCTTCGTGCTCACTTGAATCTCTTTTAGAAACACCCCAAGGAGAAGCAGCCGATGTGCGTTTTAATATAAAAAGCCGGATGACAACCCGGCTCTTTTCTTCTATTTACAATAAAAATTAACGTTTTGAGAATTGGAAACGTTTACGAGCTTTAGCCAATCCGTATTTCTTTCTCTCCGTTTTTCTTGGGTCACGCGTAAGAAAACCGCCCTGGCGCAGAATCTGACGAAAGTCTTCACTATAAGCCAATAATGCTCTGGCAATACCCAGTCGAACGGCTCCGGCTTGTCCGCTTAATCCGCCTCCATTGACACGGATTTTAAAATCAAATGACTCCATATTTTCTGTTACCGCTAAGGGTTGTTCAATATCCATAATAAGCGTTTCTCTCTTAAAATAGGCTAACAAATCTTTCCCGTTAACAGATACTTTTCCACTACCCGGCTGCATTCTAACCCGGGCAGTTGATTCTTTTCTTCTTCCGATTGAAATATATTCTTCCATTTAAAAATCCTTGAATTAAGCTAATTCTAATTTTTGTGGGTGCTGAGCGCTATGTGGATGCTCCGGCCCTGCATATACTTTTAACTTACTAAACATTTTTCTTCCCAAAGGATTTTTAGGAAGCATTTTCTTTACTGCATGTTCAATTACGCGTTCCGGATGCCGTTCTAACACTGATGAAACAGATGTATAACTTTCACCACCGGGATATCCGGAATGATGAAAATATGTTTTCTGCTGCATCTTTTTTCCTGTTAACTTCACTTTTTCCGCATTAATAATAACGATAAAATCGCCCACATCCTGATGTAGCGAAAAAATCGGTTTATTTTTTCCACGTAAAATATGCGCAATCTTACTGGCTAAACGGCCAAGAATCTTATTTTCGGCATCAACAACATACCAATTTCTGGATTCCTCTATTTCGTCCTGCCGCGCAATATATGTTTTCAACTTAAAACCTCCATACATGAATTATAAAAATCGAGCCTTAAAGTTAAAAAGATATTACCTTTTAGTCAAATTTTATTTTAACATATTTTTTCTTCTCAACTCCTTTAAGGTTTATTATAAATAGAGCACGGGAAGAAACGAGAACAACAGCATAAAAAAAGTTATACCCACTTTGAAAAATCTTAGCCAGATGCGCAAAGAAACTTCCTGCAATCTTAATCTGATTGCCTATTGAAAGAAATAATTTAATAGTATTTGTTAAATATTCTTTACCGGTAGACCATGGAAACATCCGTTAATATCCATATGCGATTGATACCACAGTACAGGCTGCAAAAAAGTAACATACGGATCATTAGCAAAAACCACGATTATTATCCCATCACAATTTTTTCTTCTCTAAATTCCCATTAAAGCAGCGCCTATTACACCCGCAGAATCTCCTAATAGATTCTTTACGATAGGCGTTTTGAAACTATCAGAAAAAATATATCTCTCCACAGATTTTGTTCCTAGTGTATATAGATCCATAAAATTTGACAGTCCGCCTCCGAGAATAACAATATCCGGATCAAGAATATTGATTAGATTGGCCATCGAGCGTCCATAATTCTCAAAAAAACGCGACATAAAGTTAATCACTCTATCTTCTCTAAGACTATATTTTTCCACTATTTCCACAAAAGAAGCCTTTTCATTAAACTCATTATAATATAGTTTTTGTAATCCGCCGCCACTGATATAGGTCTCCACACAACCCATCGATCCGCAATAACAATCCGGTCCGTTGGGATTAATGGACATATGCCCCCATTCACCGGCAATATCTTGCAATCCTCTAAGAATTTTGCCCTCATAAACGATTCCACCACCGCAGCCGGTACCCATAATGACGCCAAATACCATTTTTCTGCTCTTACCCGCTCCTGTTATTGCCTCAGCCAAAGCAAAACAATTAGCATCATTTTGCATTTCGACTGACCGTCTTAAGATTTTCTCCAGATCGGTTTTTAAAGGCTGCCCGTTAAGACATACCGTATTGGAATTCCGCAGTAAATCCGTATCTTTTGACAGAGAACCCGGAGTTCCCATACCGATCGTATGTTCCGCTCCTTTTATTTCTCCAACTAACCGATTATAGAGTGATTTAATACTTTCCAAAATATGTTTATAACCATGTTCCTGCTCGGTTAGAATCCTGTGACGGAACAGCTCTTTTTTATTATTATCGAGAATAATCCCTTCAATCTTTGTGCCGCCTAAGTCTATTCCGATTTTAAACATATTTTCTCCAAATAAAGAAATATTTTTAATATTGATAAGTGTTTTACACAATTATTAATTTAACGTATTATTGAAAATTTACCAATTAACCCCAATTTCTATACCGAAGTGTTGCAATTATTAGTTGAATCCACGGATAAAAATAAAGCCCCTTTCGGGGCTTTATCATTTTATTCCTCTTCCATAAACGGATATGTCCAATCTTCGGGTGGAACCATCGTTTCTTTAATTGTGCGGGCTGTCATCCAACGTAAAATATTCATAGCGCTGCCGGCTTTATCATTAGTTCCGGAAGCACGGCCGCCACCGAAGGGTTGTTGTCCCACAACAGCGGCAGTAGGTTTATCATTAATATAAAAATTACCGGCTGCATTGCGTAGTTTGTCGGCCATATAAACCAACATTTGACGATCCTGCGCCCAAATGGCGCCGGTTAAGGCATACATAGATGTAGTATCACATAATTCCAATGCTTCTTCAAATTCTTCATCATCATAAACAAAAATGGTTAGCACCGGACCAAATATTTCCTCCACCATCGTTTTAAATCTCGGATTAGTGGTCACAATGGTTGTGGGTTCGATAAAATACCCCTTAGTATCATCACAACCGCCACCAGTGACAATTTCAGCTTCCGGTGAATCCTTAGCATATTCTATATATGTTTTAATACTTTCATAGGCCGCTTTATCTATAACAGCCCCCATAAAATTTCTAAAATCCAAAGGTGAACCCATCTTTATTTTTGCAGCTTCAGTCGTATATAATTCCTTAAACTCATCCCACATTGATTTTGGTAAATACATTCGGGAAGCCGCTGAACATTTTTGTCCCTGATACTCAAACGCGCCGCGTATGGCTGCTGTTACAATCGGTTTAACCTTTGCTGAATTATGAACAAAAATGAAATCTTTTCCACCCGTTTCTCCAACAATCCGTGGATAGTATTTCATTTTAAATATATTATCGCCAACTGTTTTCCACATATTTTGGAATACTGGTGTCGATCCTGTAAAATGAATACCGGCAAGATGTTCTGAAGCCATAACCGGCCCGCCAACCTGCCCGCCACTTCCGGGAATAAAATTAATTACACCCTTTGGCAATCCTGCTTCTTCCAATATTTTCATAATAAAATAAGCAGAATAAACAGCGCTGCTGGCCGGTTTCCATAAAACTACATTGCCAACGAGAGCCGGAGCTGTCTGTAAATTACCCGCAATAGAGGTAAAATTAAATGGCGTAACCGCAAATACAAATCCTTCTAGCGCTCTATACTCCGATCGATTCCACATACCGGCAGGGGAATAAGGCTGCTCCTGCATAAGTTCTGCCAAATAACAAGCATTAAAACGCCAAAAATCACATAATTCAGCTACAGCATCAATTTCCGCCTGATAAATTGTTTTTGATTGCCCAAGCATGGTGGCTGCATTCAGTGTTTGGTGCCAGGGACCGCTTAACAAGTCCGCAGCCTTTAAGAATACAGAAGCTCTATGTTCCCACGGCATATCGGCCCAGGCTTTCCGCGCGTCTAATGCTGCTTGTACAGCCAAATTTACCTCGTCTTTTCCGGCTTGATGATAAAATCCTAATTTGATAGAATGATCATGAGGCGTAAAAATTTCAACCGTTTTTCCTGTCTTTATCTCTTCTCCACCGATAATAACAGGAATTTCAATTTCCTGCGATTGTAACCTTGCTAATTCTTTTTTTACCGCATCCCGTTCTGCGGAACCCGGTGCAAATGCTAATACAGGTTCATTGACAGGAGTTGGAACTTTAAAAATTGCGTTAGCCATAATCTCTCTCCTATTTGACAAATTTGCAAAATTAATTTTAAAAACAACATACGAATATAAGAAGGTAGAATGAAAAAATCAACAGAAGAATTAGCACTTTTAATTTCTATAATTTTCCGGCAACGACAACACTATCTTTTTTTTCCAGTAAAACACCATTTTTATCATCGATAAGACGAACATAAACAAGATATATGCCAATTCGTGCAAGCTTCCCTTTATCATCCCGTCCATTCCAAATTACATTAAATTCACTACCTTGGTATGATGCTTCTTCAAGTGAACGTATTTCCCTTCCAAGAATATCAAAAATCTGTACCTGCACTCTTGCTGTAGCAACAGGAGAATGGACAGAAATCACACAATGGTCTTCATATCCATCGCCATCAGGTGAGAAAGGGTTTGGTTCAACAAGCAGTGTTAATTCAGAATTATTCGTAGAATGATAAATAGAATTTTCCCTGCCCGGAGTAGCTCCTGTCACATCTGTTGACGGTCCCCAGTCAGAAGCATAACGACTATCTGCCGCAAAGCTGATACGCTCCAGGGAAGGATTTCGCCACTCCTCGCCTTCTAACCAATCAACCGTATAAGGTACCTGTTCCAACCAGCCTCCTGCCGGATTGATTAAGTATATCACATCCTTATCATTATTCAAAGTGGGGAACGTGGGCAGAATACAAACGAGTGAATCCTGAAATAAATAAATCTCCGGCAAATCTCTTGCAGATGTAAATATTTTATACTGCTGTGGATCAATAAAAGCCAGTGTATCTATCCAAACTGTATCTTTCTCATCCGCTATTGCCCAATCTTTTAATGACATGCGTTGTTCACTATCATTATACAATTCAATCCATTCTGCTTCATTTTCAGCGCATAAGAATTTAATCTCACTAATTTTTAATAATGCATTTTGATCAATGATAACAA
>JAUVIB010000130.1 GCA_030592985.1 Calditrichaceae bacterium
AATATTTGTTATTTTATAAATACAAATAAAATATTACAATAGATGGTATATGGAGATGATGAATGAAAAGCATTCAACTTTTTAATGTTGCGCCTAAAATACCAAATGAATTGATATTTTTAGAAAAACTTTCTTATAGTATGTGGTGGTCCTGGCAGCCGAGCGCCATAGACCTTTTTGCAAGAATAGATCCTGCGCTATGGCGGGAAAGCGGCAACAATGCAAGACGTTTACTTAATATGATTCCGCAAGAGCGTCTCGAAGAACTTACCCGAAACAAAGAGTATCTCAGACAACTTAAACGCGTTAAGGCTGAATTTGAAAATAAGGTAATAATTTCATCGGAAAATAAAGATGAAAAAGTAATCGCTTATTTTTCTATGGAGTACGGAATTCATGAAAGTATTAATCTTTATTCCGGTGGATTGGGTATTCTATCCGGAGACCATTTAAAAGCGACCTCCGATCTAAAATTGCCGATAGTTGGTGTAGGACTATTATATAATCAAGGATATTTTAAGCAGTTCTTTGATCATAATGGATGGCAAATGGAACGTTATCCTGAAAATGAAATCAATAATATGCCTTTGAAAAGGGCATTGGATAAAGAACATAATGAAGTATTTGTCACAGTTAAGCTTCTTGATCGTGAGGTTATTGCGTCTGTCTGGAAATTAGAAGTGGGAAATGTTGAACTTTATTTATTAGATACAGAACTCCCGGAGAATCCGCCAGAATTCACGGAAATTACCAGCCGCCTTTATGGTGGAGACCGCAAAATGAGGCTGGAACAGGAGCTGTTATTGGGTATTGGAGGTTATAAAGCGCTTATCCAATTGGGATATGAACCGGCTGTATGCCATATGAATGAAGGTCATGCGGCTTTTCTATCTTTAGCGCGAATTCCTCATATTATGGAAAAATATAATATAGACACTGAAACTGCATTGGAAATTGTCTGGCGTACAAATGTTTTTACTACCCATACCCCGGTTCCGGCCGGTAATGAGGCTTTTGATATCAAACTTCTGAAACCTTATCTTGACGCTTTGCAGGGTGATACCAAGCTGGATACAGAAAGAGTGATTAATTGGGGATTGCCGCCAAATGATAGTAATAACAAAGAAATGTCGATGACGGTTCTCGGTTTCAGAATGTCTAATTACAATAATGGTGTGAGCAAGCTTCACGGGGAGGTATCAAGAGAAATGTGGCAGCATATCTGGCCCGGCCGCGTACTTGAAGAAATTCCCATTTCTCATATTACCAATGGAGTACATATTGCAACCTGGCTTGCCCGCCGGAAACGTGTTTTATACGATCGCTATATGGAGTATGGCTGGCTGGAAAGTTTAAATAAAAAACGTTTACGAGAATCGGTTGAAAACATTCCTAATGAAGAGTTATGGATGGCTCATGAAATGTGCCGGCATACGCTGGTTAAACATTCCAGAGATAATTTTAGAAAACAAGCCGGAAATAGTATTTATCCACAGGCCCATTTGCGGGACACGAAACTTCTTGATCCAAATATTTTAACCATCGGATTTGCCCGCCGATTTGCCACATACAAACGAGGAGCATTACTGCTGCTTAATCCGGAGCGGCTTGAAGCATTATTAACAAATCCCGATCATCCGATCCAGTTAATATTTGCAGGGAAAGCACATCCGGCCGATGATGAGGGGAAAAAGATAATTCAGCAATTAATTCAATTTTCGCGAAAACCGGAAATCTGGGGTAAGATAGTCTTCCTTGAAGGGTATAATTCATCTCTCGCTCAGGATTTGGTTCAGGGTGCGGATATCTGGCTGAATACACCACGCCGGCCCATGGAAGCCAGTGGTACTTCAGGCATGAAGGCAGCGGCAAATGGTGTTATCAACTGTAGCATTCTTGATGGTTGGTGGGCTGAAGCCTATACACCTGAAAGAGGGTGGGCAATTGCCACGAATGAAAACTACGATAATCCGGAAGACGGGGATGAATATGAATCCAATGCCTTATTCAATCTGCTGGAAAATGAAATTATTCCTTGTTTTTATGAACGCGCAGAGGGAACATTTCCATTTCGTTGGATAAATAAAATGAAAGAATCGATTATCATGGCCCTGGACACTTTTTCCAGTCTTAGAATGGTAAATGAATATAATGAGAAATTCTATCAGCCGGCAAAAGAATCTTTTGATGAACTGTTTGCTGATAATGCTGCTAAAGCAAAAGAATTGGTAGAACAGAAGAAACGACTGGTTGGAAATTTTGATAAAGTATATATTGCTGCTCCGAAAGTCGAAGGAGATTTGAATAACGCTCATGTGGGAGATATTTTTAACGTTACTGCAAAAGCGTTTATAAACGGACTTAATCCGCAGGAAATAGACGTACAGGTATATTACGGACCTGTTGACAGCCGCAATAACGTTCATAACGGAAACACAGCGATTATGGAAATAGCTGAAGATCTTGGTGGTGGAAATTATATATATAAATGTAAATTTAAATGCGAAACTACCGGACGGTTTGGATTAACTTGCCGAATAACTCCTCTGGGAGTTGCCTGGAAAAGCAGCAAGCCGGGATTTATCTGCTGGTCAGAATAATATTTTTCTAAGGGATATAGACTATATATTCGCATGGAGAATTTAATATGAAAAAAACAACAGCTGTAAAAAAACGTGATGTACGGATATTGATTGTGACGCCCGAAATCACTTATCTTCCCCATGGAATGGGCAACATGTCCAATGTGCTGCGCGCTAAAGCAGGTGGAATGGCTGATGTGTCGGCTTCCTTAGTCTCGGCGTTGTATGATCAGGGAGCTGATGTTCATGTGGCCTTACCCCATTATCGCAGAATGTTTAATATCGATGTTGGACGGATGATTGATAGCGAATTGCGTGTTTATAAAAGTCATCTTTCTAATCGTCGTATCCACCTTGCAGAAGACCGAACTTTTTATTACAGAGAATCGGTATATAGTAATTATGAAGAGGATAGTTTAAAATTCGCCCTGGCTTTTCAGCGTGAAGTTATTAATAATATCATTCCAAAAGTTGAGCCGGATATCATTCACTGTAATGACTGGATGACAGGTCTTATTCCGGCTTATGCCCGCAGACTGGGGATTCCTAGTTTGTTTACCGTTCATAACATACATACCAATAAACTGTATTTATCGTTCATTGAAGACCGCGGAATAGACGCGGCTGAGTTCTGGAACAATCTTTATTATGAACGTCCTCCTTATAATTACGAAGAAACCCGGGATATTAATCTGGTAGATTTATTAGCAAGTGGAATTTTTGCGGCGCATTATATTAATACGGTTAGCCCGACTTTTTTAGATGAAATCGTTAAAGGACACCATACTTTCATTCCCCAATATCTTCGAAACGAGGTAACCGGTAAAAAACAGGCTAATTGTGCACAAGGTATATTGAATGCCCCGGATGAACAATTTGATCCGGAGACAGATAAAGATATTTTATTTAATTATAATACTGAAAACTTTTCCGCTAATAAGAAAAAAAATAAAATTGCCTTTCAGCTGCGCATCGGCCTTAATCAAGACACAGACGCTCCGCTTTTTTTCTGGCCGTCACGCTTAGATCCTATCCAGAAGGGCTGCCAGTTACTGGCGGACATAATGTACCGGGTTGTATCAAAATATTGGGATGATAACTTACAGATTGCTATTGTGGCAAATGGCAGCTATCAAAGTTCTTTTAAAGAAATTGTCCACTTTCATGGCTTTCAAAAGAGGGTTACTGTTGTTGATTTTGACGAGATATTATCTCACTTGGGGTATGCCGCCTCGGATTTTATGCTGATGCCGTCTCTGTTCGAGCCATGTGGTCTGCCGCAGATGATTTCGCAGAAATATGGTTCCTTGCCTATTGTCCATGATACCGGTGGTCTTCATGACACCGTAATGCATCTTGATATTTCAAAAAATAAAGGCAATGGCTTTGTTTTTAAAAATTATGATTCGAATGGATTTCTCTGGGCAATTGACAAAGCTATGAAATTTTTCAAATTAACGGATAATAAAAAAAATAAACAGATTAGTAGGATTATGGTTGAATCAAAAAATACATTCAACCATGATGTAACCGCTCAGAATTATATAAATATTTACGAATCTATGTTGAAGCGGCCATTGGTTTACTAATCTTTCACAATAATCCATAATTTAATTTATTTGGCAATTTTTATGTCTATAAAAAATAGAACAAAACCTCTTTTAGATGATCCCTGGTTAAGCCCGTTTTGTGGGCATATAAAATACCGGGCGAAAAATATTATTGATGTGGAAAACCGTCTTACCGGTGGGAAAATAAGTCTGGCAGATTTTTCATCTGCTCATGAATACTATGGATTACATTTAATAAAAACTCAGTGGGTTTTCCGCGAATGGGCGCCAAACGCGCAAGCTATATTTTTAATAGGCGATTTCTCTTCCTGGGAGGAATCAAATGAATTTCAATTAAACAAGATCGGCAAAAACGGGGATTGGGAGATTAAACTTCCTGAAGATTCCATTCATCATGGACAGCATTATCGTTTACGCATATATTGGGAAGGCGGCTCAGGTGACAGGATTCCTGCTTATTCCCGGTATGTTGTGCAGGATCCACAAACACTGGTTTTTAGCGCGCAGGTTTGGCAGCCAAAAAAGTCATATCATTTTAAATCCTCTTCCCCGGGTTTATATGAACAGCCGCTTATTTATGAAACACATATAGGGATGGCCGGTGAAGAGGAAAAAATTGCTACTTTTACTGATTTTAAAGAAAACATTTTACCAAAAATTGTAGAATCAGGATATAATACCATTCAATTTATGGCAATTATGAGTCATCCCTATTATGGTTCGTTTGGTTATCATGTGGCCAATTTCTTTTCAATCTCTTCTCGTTTTGGAACTCCCGAAGAGTTTAAAGAGCTTATTGATACAGCACATGCCATGGGATTACGCGTTATTATGGACATTATTCATTCTCATGCTGTTAAGAATGAGGTAGAAGGGATTGCCCGTTTTGACGGAACCATACACCAATATTTCCATGACGGCGAACGGGGGCAGCATATCGCCTGGGATTCCCTCTGTTTTGATTACGGGAAGCCGGAAGTACTTCATTTCCTGTTATCAAACTGCCGTTTTTGGATAGATGAATATCAGGTGGATGGATTTCGTTTTGACGGTGTTACAAGTATGCTGTATAAACATCATGGTTTGAATTACAGTTTTACTTCTTATGATGATTATTTTAATGATCAGATTGATGAAGAAGCCTATACTTACCTGGCTCTTGCCAATAAAGTAATCCATACAGTTAAAAAGAATGCGATCACGATCGCTGAAGATGTCAGCGGAATGCCGGGACTTGGTGCATCGATTGAACAAGGAGGTTGTGGATTCGATTACCGCTTGGCCATGGGTGTTACCGACTATTGGTTCAAGCTGTTTGATATTCCTGATGAACAGTGGCCTATGGATACGCTTTGGAACGAGGTTACTAACCATCGTCTCGATGAGCAAGTTATCAGTTATCTTGAATGTCATGATCAGGCAATTGTGGGCGGACAAACGGCAATCTTTCGTATGATTGGTGAGCCCATGTATCATTCCATGTCTCTTAACTCCGGAAATATAACGGTTGAGCGGGGTGTTGCACTACATAAAATGGCACGACTACTTACAGTGGCTGCCGCAGCAGACGGTTATCTCAATTTTATCGGTAATGAATTCGGGCATCCTGAATGGGTGGATTTTCCCCGTCAGGGAAATAACTGGTCCTATAAGTATGCCCGGCGGCAATGGTCGCTTGCAGAACGACAGGATCTCTATTTTTATTATCTGAATAATTTTGATAAAGTAATGATTAAATTAATTAAAGAAAACCGCATATTTGATAATTTACCTGAGAAACTATTGATTAACAACGAAGATAAAACTATTGCTTTTGAGCGTAATGGGCTATATTTCTTTTTTAATTTCAATCCGGTAAAATCATTTACGGACTATGGTATTGAAGTTTTACCCGGTGAATATACATTAGTTTTAAATTCCGACTCATCCGAGTTTGCCGGTCATAACCGCTTGAATGACAATCAGCATTATTTTACCACTTCTTATAAAAAGGACAATACTATCCATAATATATTAAGCTTATATATACCCACTCGGACAGTGTTGGTTTTAAAGAGGAATAGTTAGATAACAATCCGATTCTTTTAAAAATTCCTGCCAAATTATTTAAATGTTAACTGATTACTCTATCTTTTTCAACAAATGAATCAACTTTATCACACGCATTGTACAATTAATAATAGTGGTTTTAAAAAGTGGCATTATATATCAAACGACTGCGGCATTACATAGTGATAGAAGCAGTAATTAATATTTATTTTTTAACTTAGTAAAAAATAGGCGGCTGTCATGAAAAAAACTTTTCAATTAATATCAATAATCATGTTAATATTATTGTTTAACAACTGTACATCAAAGAAGAGTATTCCTCATAATCTTCAATGTGAATTTCAGGATAATCCTATTGGTATCTCTGCAAAGAATCCACGTTTTTCATGGAGGAATCCCGAAAATAAGGAACAGATTTCGTATCAAATAGTGGTTTCGAAAAAAATAGATTTTGAAGAAAATGCCATTATCTGGAATAGTGGTTCGGTTGAATCTTGTCGTAATGCCTATATTCCTTATGAAGGCCCCGAGCTGCAATCAAGGCAGAGATATTATTGGAAAGTTCGTATCCAATTGCAGAATTGTAAACGTGCGCTTGAAAGTACCCCAATGACTTGGGAGATGGGATTATTATCCAAAGTCGACTGGAAAGCTCAATGGATTATGATGCCTGAAAATCAGGATGAACCTTGGACTTACGGAACCTGGATATGGAAAAAAAATGAAATAGTGGTTAATAAGTCGGTTTATTTCCGGAAAGATTTTACAATATCTGAAGGTAAATCTATTGCTGATGTAAAGATTAAAACTACGGCGGATAACCGCTTTAAACTTTATATTAACAATAAAGAAATCGGGAGCGGAAAGGATTGGGCCCGATTTTATGAATATAAACCAAAAAATATTTTAAAACCGGGTAAAAACATCATTGCTGTAGAGGCTATAAATACCGCTGGTGAACAATGCGGATTACTTTTTTCTATGCGAATACTTTATGCTGATGGTACTGTACTTTTTATTAATTCGGATACCAGCTGGAAAACTTCCACTAATATGAAACCAACATGGAAAGATGATTCTTTTCCGGAAACAGGCTGGCAAAAAGTTAGAGAAATTGCAGCATACCGGCAGGCTCCCTGGGGAGCGATTAATGAAACAAAAAACAAACCGTCAGTAATGTTCAGAAAAGAGTTTACGGTGGGTAAAAAAGTCAAAAAAGCACGGGTTTTTTCCAGTGGCTTGGGAGCATATGTTCTTTATCTCAACGGACATGAAATTAACCGAAACTATCTATCGCCGGGTTTATCTCTACAAGACAATGAAATTCTATATCAAACCTATGATGTAACCGGATTGCTTAAGAAAGGGGAAAATGCTGTTGCTGCTATACTTGGCAATGGATGGCTTTCGCTGAAGGGAGTAAAGCTGCCCTTTAAGGATATTCGTTTTCTTGCCCAAATTGAAATGGAATATGAAGACGGCTCCAAAAAGACTGTTGCGAGTGATGATAGTTGGAAAAGCCGAAAATCTCCTATTATAACAGATCACTTTTATAATGGAGAGACCTATGATGCCCGCCGTGATGTATCTGGATGGAAACAGACCGGTTTTAATGAAAGTGGATGGCAAAGCG
>JAUVIB010000126.1 GCA_030592985.1 Calditrichaceae bacterium
CTGGGGTATGGGACTATTGGTGAGTATTAGCGGTTTATATATTTCCTATAGGGCTGATTTACCAAGCGGGCCAACCATTGTTGCGTCTTACGGGATATTACTTATCATAGTTTCACTCGTTTTATTTGTCATGCGCGCAAAAAACAGAAAAAATGCTCTTACAAAATTATCCATAGGTTTTGTTTCTCTCATAGTCATCACCTATTTAATCTACTACATGGGAACCAACTTAAAAAAAGATCATCATACAGAGCATGAGTCGGCACATCAAGATACAATCGTGCATAGCAGTGGCCATATTTCCCTGGAGCAATTAAATTCTTCATATAAAATGACAAATGATATTCAGGAAAAAATGGCTATCGCAGTAAAAATAAGCAAAAAGAATAAAGTTACTTCTCTTAAAAAACTGGTGTCGTTGTTAAAGATTTCGGAATATCCCTTTATTCGGGAAGAAATCGTTCAGAAAATAAATGAGATTTCAGGAAAAATATTTTCATACGATACGGAAAAATCAGCTGAAGAAAATCAAAAATCGATAAAAGAAATGGAAAATTTTATTAATTCATTTTTAAGATAGATTGTTGATTATAGCTGAAAAATGGAGCAATCATTTTCTCAATCTCGTTTTCGAAGTCGATTATACTGAAATGGCGGCTGAAACGCTTCACTTCCCTACCGTCAAGAAAAATAATGATAGTTGGTACCGCGAAAACAAGGTATTGCCCGCTAACTTCTGGGTTAAAATGCGTATCAATATATTGTAATTCGACCTTTTCATACTTTTCAAGAACGGATTCTACTTTCGGTAGTAATATTTTGCATACATTACATTCAGGGTAAGAAAAATAGGTAACGATAAGTTCCGTTGATCTTATTTTTTCAAAAATCTCTTCTGAATTCATAATATTTCACTCTTTTTTTTAAAACAAAAGCGTCTTCGTAGTTCTTCGAAGACGCTTATTTATATTCATTACAATTCTTTCAGGATTTTATATAATCCCCTCTCCAATAATATGAATGTATCCCTTTGCCCTGTTTTATCAGGGAATGGGGACATGGGATAGGGTAAAAAAAAGATTATTCCAAATTACTGTATAGGGCTCCTTCTTTTGACAAATTAATTTTGAAATATTTTTACATCCCCCTTTTTCCCCCTTCAAAGGGGGAATATTTAGCATCTTTTCAATCTATCAATAACAAGTCATATAATCTTTAATTTTTAAATTAATATTTCATCAGCATGAAGTAAATCGGAAAATTGCTCATTTTTAATAGTTTCATAATTTTTTCGGGCCATCGCCGAAGCGCTGACAATATAGCGATTTGCAATAAAAACTTTACGTGTGTTAATTTCCGCTTCATCAAGTAAAAGATAACCCACATACAGATAACTATACATTTCGACCAACTCTTTTGCCGCCACATCCTGGAAATATCTATCGTTTTTATCTACAACAAATTTTTGGCCTTCATAGAAAAGTTCACGGATTTCTTTTAAACGGTCTGCCAGTCCTGCCAGCGTTCCTTTGTATGATTTCTTTTCATTTTTATCAAAATGATCAGCCAATATATCGTTAATAACACCGCCGATAGCGGCAACAATCTGCAGCTGCGATGTACCTTCATAAATATTAGTAATACGTGCGTCCCGTGCCAGACGTTCCACACTAAATTCTTTCATATAACCGGTTCCACCATGGATTTGCAGTGCATCATAAGTGATCTTATTGGCTGCTTCGGTTAAAATATATTTTGTCATAGGTGTTAAAAGGGCAGAGATTTTTGCGGCTTCTTTCTGTTTGGCCGACTCTTCCTGAAATGCTTTCCCTTCCTCTTTCAAATGTTCTATCCGTTCAATCAGTTTATCCCGGCGATCAACCCATTTGGATGTTGCATAAATTAATGAGCGATTGCTCTCCAGAGTTACCCGCATATCAATAAGCATATTTGTAACCACAGGAATATCATAAATGGCCTTACCAAACTGCTCCCTTGCCTTGGCATAGGACAAGGCTTCTTCATAAGCAGCCTGTGAAATACCGAGCGCCTGGGCGGAGACACCAAGTCTCGCACCATTCATCAAATCCATAACATATTTTATTAATCCGAATTTGCGTTTACCGACTAATTTTGCAGGTGTATCGTTAAACTGCAGCTCACAAGTAGGTGATCCATGTATTCCAAGTTTATGTTCAATACGCCGCACTGTTACCGTATCATCACCGTAGCAGACAAACATACTCAATCCGCGTCCATCCTTTGTGCCCGCTTCAGAACGTGCCAGAACAAGGTGAATATCAGCATTTCCATTAGTGATAAAGCGTTTAACGCCATGCAGGAACCAGTTCCCATCTTCATCCTGATAGGCTTGTAAATTAACGGCCTGCAAGTCAGATCCGGCGTCCGGTTCGGTAAGAGCCATTGCCCCGGTTGCCTTCCCGCTGGCAAATTGCGGCAGGAATTCTGCTTTTTGCTCTTCACTTGAAAATTTATTTATAGTTTCTGCAATATCCTGCAATCCAAAGATATTCATCAGCGAAGCATCTGCCCTTGATATCATTTCAATTGCCATAATATAAATGGTAATCGGGAAATTCAAACCGCCATGTTTGCGCGGTAAGGTAAATCCCATTAAATCAGCCTGAGACAGTTGTCGCAACGCTTCCTGAGTACCTTTTGCATAGGTTACCTTGCCATTATCAAACTGAGCGCTTTCTTCATCAACTTCGGCAGCAAGTGGAGCGACAATATTTCCGGCAATATCTCCCACGATTTCCAATGTTTTCTGATAATTATCCATGGCATCTTGGTTATCTTTCGGAGCATAATTAAAATCTTTTGCATCCTCAAAATTACCTTCCATCAGCTCTATAATATCTTCAATATTAAAATTTTCAAATTGAAATAAAATATCTTTATTATCTGTGAAAAAATTAGGCATAACAACCTCTATTTTAATTTATTTTTATAGGCTTCAATAAATTTTGGAATGACATCCTCCACATCACCAACAATACCATAATGGCACACTCCAAAAATAGGCGCCTCCGGGTCATTATTAATGGCAATAATTTTATTGGATTCATCCATACCGGCGCGGTGCTGTATTGCCCCGGAAATCCCACAAGCAATGTATAATTTTGGACGTACTGTTACCCCGGTTTGTCCCACCTGTCGTTCATGCTCCACAAAACCGGCGTCAACAGATGCACGGCTTCCTGCAACTTCCCCGCCAATGGCTTCGGCTAAGTTATGAATTAGAGAAAAATTCTCTTTTGAACCCATTCCGTAACCGCCCGCTACAATAATGGACGCGCTTTTCAGATTCACTTTACTCTCTTCCTGATGATGATCAATAATTTCAATTAAACCGTCAATATCACCGGGCACATAATCAACTTTGTCAATTTTTCCATTTACCGCTTTATCCAAAGGCGCCATTTCCATCACTCCTTCGCGTACCGTTGCCATCTGTACCGGATTGTCCGGTGTTATAATTGTGGCAATGATATTACCGCCAAAAGCAGGCCTGATTTGCAGCAATAATTGTTTATAGTCCTTCTTTTGATACGTCACATCGGCAATTTGCAAATTGGTACAATCCGCTGTTAATCCGCTTACCGTGTTCGATGCTACTCTTGGAGCGATATCACGGCCAATAAATGATGCGCCAAATAAAACGATTCTCGGTTTGCGTGAACCAACTAATTCAGAAACAAGACGGCTGTAGGGCATTGTTTTATATTCTTCAAGAGCAGGATGATCAACGACGATAGTTTCCTGTGCGCCAAAACTAAAAGTTTCTTGCACAACACTATCCATTTTATGGCCGATTACAACCGCCTTTAAGACGCCGTTAATTTCTTTGGCTAATTTTCGCCCTTTTGAAAGTAGTTCAAAACTAACATCGGCAACTTTACCGGAACGTTGTTCTATATAAACCCATACTTCATTTGATAACTTTTTCATATTAAACCTTATCCAAAAATATGATCTTCCATTAATTTATCAACAAGATACCCTAATCCTTCTTTATCAGGATTGATTTTCTCGTGTTCTCCCCCGGCGAGTATTACAGACTCGATTTTATGTACTTTAGTCGGGGAGCCGGATAATCCGCAACGCTCAATATCCACATCCAAATCTTCCGTTGTTAATGTTGGAATAAAAAGTCCGTTTGCTTTATATTCTTCAATCAGATCGTCTAATAATAACAGAGAATTTGATTCCACCATTTTTTCAATTTCCATTAATGATTTCGCATTTTTATAAGCCATCGCCAATTTTGCCCTGAATGGACGAGGTGCGGTGGCTTCTTTAATAACCGTAATAAGCAACGGCATGACTGATTTTAAAGTCTCATTACCGCCATCAATACGTCTTTTAATGGTCACACCATCTTTTTTTACTTCAATAACATCTTCCGCATAGGTTATTTGTGGAATACCAAGCTTTTCCGCTGTTTGCGGGCCGACCTGAGCCGTATCGCCGTCAATCGCCTGACGTCCTGCGAAAATAAAATCATAGGGGGCAAACTTCTTAATGGTTTCACTTAAAACATAAGAAGTCGCCAGAGTATCTGCCCCGGCAAATTTCCGATCAGTGATAAGACAAACTTCATCGGCGCCCATATAGAGGCACTCCCGCAAAATATCGGATGCTTTCGGCGGACCCATTGTAATGGCCGTTACTTTACCGCCATAGCGTTCTTTAACCTGAAGCGCCAACTCCAGCGCCACTTCATCCTCAGGATTGAAAACGGCCGGCAGCTTAGCACGGTTTACTGTTCCGTCCGGTTTCATTACATTACCGGATATATTGGCCGTATCAGGCACCTGTTTAACTAAGACAATCGAATGATAACTCATAATAATCCTTATTATTTTTTATTAAAATATGGAATTTTTAAATTATAATATTTTTAAGGAGAATTCAAGTTTATAAAAAAAATATTATTAATTATATTTCACATCATATTCGTTCTAAATAATGAGAAAGAAAGACTAAAATTTCGTAAATTGATACTGGTTGTCATAAAGAAAGATTATGCAGATAAATATAAGGAGGATGAATTCAAGGACTCATTTTATATCCATCGTGAGAATTAATATAATTGATTATGTCTTTAGCTCAGCAATAAATAAATTTCTTGGATTTAAAAGGGATACATCTCCCTTGCCCCCTTTTTTAAGGGGGATTGAGTTAACTATCTGTAAATATATAGGTTAAGTCGTTATTAGCGGAGTAAAAGACATAATCTGTAATATAATTATTTTGGACAACTATCTATTTTGCATTTTTTTTGTAAAGTATATTTACATTTCAACTAACTATTGGAGTTTAGATTATGAAAAATAAAATTAATTTGCCTAACCACACACTAACATCAAGAAGAGAATTTATAAAATCTTCAACCGCTTTAGGTATTTTATCTATTTTACCGGGTTCATTTAAGGCTTTTGCTAATCAAAATGATATGAAATTCACAACAAAAATAAAAGAAAGTAAAAGCATTATTGGAGGCTATGGGACATGGGCAAATGGATTAGTTGAAAATCCTGCAAAATTATCTTTTAGAAAAAGTCAATGGAAAGATACAGCATCATGGCGTAAAAAGGCGATAGACAAGGCAAGTGAATTAATATCTTCACCCGATATTGGGAAAACACCTAAAATAACCATAAATAAAAAATACACTTTTGATGGACTGGAAATTGAAGAGCTAAGCTGGCAATTGCCATATGGACAGATTACAGAAGCGGTGTTGCTCAAGCCGATAGAATCTAAAGGTCCGTTACCTGCCATATTAGGGCTTCACGACCATGGAGGTAATAAATATTTTGGTAAACGAAAAATCACCAGAATTTCTGATCAAATACATCCCATAATGTCCGAACATCAAAAAAACTACTATGGGGGATATGCCTGGGCAAATGAAATTGCCAAACGAGGATACGTCGTTTTAGTTCATGATGTTTTTACCTTCGCAAGCCGCCGTGTATTGTTTGAAGATATGACAGAAATTCCGTGGGGTTATTGTTCCACAAAAGGCATGTCAGATAACAATCCCGAGGATGTTAAGAATATCAATATCTATAATAAATGGGCTGCGGAACATGAGCATATCATGGCTAAATCACTATTTTGTGCCGGGACGACCTGGCCGGGAGTATTCCTGGCAGAAGATCAGATTGCATTGAATGTGTTGAGTAATCGCAAAGATGTTGATGCCGAACGATTGGGTTGTGCGGGACTTTCAGGTGGCGGCTTGCGGACTGTTTTTCTTGGAGGCATGGATCACAGAGTGAAATGTGCTGTTTCTGTTGGGTTTATGTCCACATGGAGTGACTTTCTGCTCAACAAATCTTTTACACATACATGGATGACTTATGCCCCGCTAATGCCAAAATACCTAGATTTTCCTGAGATTCTTGGATTGAGAGTCCCATTGCCAACAATGACTCTAAACAATAACCAAGATGGATTATTTACACTTTCTGAAATGAAAAAAGCCGATAAAATATTACAGGAAGTTTTTGAAAAAGCAGGAGCTCAAGATCGATATAAAGGTGGTTTCTATCCCGGAATACATAAATTCGATGCTCAAATGCAGCGGGATGCATTCAATTGGTTCGATAAGTGGCTGAATTAATATAGTTATCCCGGATATATTTTCAGAGCATCATTCAAAACGCATCTTTTTTCCTCATTGAGATGCCCAATATCTGTAAAAAAATCGACCTACTTTCTTTGTACTCAATAGGCATTTTTTCAGATAAGGTAAAAATAATATAAAACAGGAAAATTAAAAGAGGAGATAAAAACACAAAGAAGTGCTCTTTCGAAAGTTCTTTTGAATTATTCCCTTAATCAAACTGAGACAAATTTAGAAATAATAGTTCATGGAAATATCAAGATTTATATTATTCTTTTGTCTTGATACAAAAGAAACAAAAAATCAAGACTGTAAAATAATTTGAAGTAATTTTTTAAACTTGTTTCACTGATTTTTTAAACTCGACCCGATTTAGAAACATCGAGTCTCAAACAATAAAAAATCCTATCGTTCCACTTCGTTTAAAATTACTAACAAATTGTTTTAAGGCCACTGTATCTATCTCAAATATTATCATTTTTGTGATAGCCCCCCTCAAGTGTCGTACCCTCTACCATGGAAAAGACAAGGACAAAAGAACTCTTTGCCTTACAATTTAGCGGGTAAAATCCGGATACGGGCATAACGCATTTCATTTTTTTCATCCTTTCCGTAAACATCAATGATGTTTGATGGCGCTGAACCTCCACGAATCGTCGCTGTAAAAAAATTACTAAAAGGTCTTTGCAATTCAACTGTTACCGGTATGCTGAGACTATGATCGGATAATACTTCAACCAGCTTGTTCTGCTTAGTATCATTATTTTTACTATGCACATAATAAAAGATGAACAAACGATTTTCAGGGGTAATTTGAAACCGACCCTGACCGGGCAGGATATCCTCTATATCTTCACTTAACATAATTGGTTGACGAAAAATAACTTTTCCTTCTTTAATAATAGCATAGTTGAGGGCATAGCTTTGCTTTTCATGTGGAAAAAATTCTTGATGTAGTCTTTCATCCAACGCCCGCTCTGTCCACAATATGTGTACCAAACCATCCGGAGCTAACCATAAGTCGCATGGAAATATGTGTCCCCCGGTTTTCTCACGACTGGCCACTTCCACCCAATCCTGGAATTGTCCCGTTTCAATATCTTTCGAATAAGTATAAAATAATCTTCGAAAATCGTAATCCCATTTATTTCCGGTTAGATTGAATTTATAATCCTTCCACACTTCATTGGGCTCAATGATATCACTGACACCCAAAAAATGAACTTCCCTGTTCTTAAGTTGTACAACCGGATAACAAATGCGAATTGGCTTGGGCGCTTCATAATCATCTCCCCACGGCCATTGTATTTTACCCTGACTCTTCCAAATTCTATTGCCATCACGAAAAGACCATTCCGCATGAGAATACCAAATATTTTGAAAAAGGATCAACTC
>JAUVIB010000389.1 GCA_030592985.1 Calditrichaceae bacterium
CGGTGGAATGCGCTTTAAAGATATTGACGATCATGACCTCTGCATTGAAATAATGGTTGAAGCGGCAGAACAAGGAATTAATTATTTTGATACAGCTCCACTCTATTTTGATATTAAAAGCGAACAGATTTTCGGTAAGGCTTTCAATGAATTCAGAAAACGTAATCTACCTTTTTACTGTTCCACAAAAACATTCCGTTCCAAAGAAGATATTATTCGCAAAGAATTGGACGAACAGTTAAAGCGTCTTAATGTTGATAGTATTGATTTTTATCATATGTGGAACGTGAGTAGTTTGGAAAAATGGGAAGAACGCAAAAAAGACAAGATACTGGAAACCTTCATCAATCTAAAAGAAGAAGGGTTGATAAAACATATTTGTGTCTCGAGTCATCTAATTGGTGACCGAATAAAAGAACTTCTTAACGAAAATATTTTTGAAGCTGTTCTGTTTGGATATTCCGCTTATAATTTCACCGTACGGCAGCCGGCATTTGACGCTATTAAAGAGCATGATATCGGTTGCGTGGTTATGAATCCTCTCGGCGGAGGAATTATTCCTCAGCATCCGGAAATATTTGACCATATTAAGACCTATAAGGAGCAGCCCATTGTGGAAGCGGCTCTCCATTTTATATTCGCCCAGGAAAAAATTTCCACCGCCCTGGTGGGTTTCAGTACTATCGAAGAGATTCGTGAAGCGGTAACAGCGGTTGATAATTATAAGGGTATCGGAACGAACAAACTCGAAGAAATAAAAAGCGCTGTTCATGATTCATTTAACGACCTATGCACGGGTTGCCAATACTGTGATAATTGCCCCGTTGAAATACCTATTCCTAAATATATGGAAGCGTATAATTTTAAAAAATTATATGAGAATGATGATAAACAGCTTCTTGATCGTCTTAAGTGGCATTGGGATATTCCCACAGACTGGGCAGCGCGATGTACGGAATGTGGAGAATGTGAAGATGTATGCACGCAGCACCTGCCAATCATTGACCGTCTAAAAGAAATTGCCGCACTAAAATAAGAAATTAAAATGTTAATATTATGAATTAGAAATGAGGTTGATATGAAAAAATCTTTTCTTTTCTTAACCATTATTCTCTTATGTTCTGCATCGATTTTTGCGCAAAACCTTGCCTCTCCTCAGGAATATTTCGGCTTTAAACCAGGCTCTGACGGCATGCTGTTTGATTATGAAAAACTTATCAAATATCTACAGAAGCTTGATGAACAATCCGATCGCCTTACGATGATACAAAACGGCAGCTCTCCTAATGGACGCTCCATGTATATCGCTTTTATTTCATCAGAGGATAATATCGCCCGTTTAGACCAACTTAAAGAAATTAATAAAAGTCTTGCTACCAACGTCAACATAAAAGAGAATGATCGACAATCATTATTAAAAAATGGACGCGTCTTTGTGTTGACAACACTCTCCATGCACTCTAATGAAGTGGGACCCTCTCAGGCAGCGCCGTTGATAGCTTATGACTTATTGACAACCAATGACCCCAAAAAAATAGAATGGTTGAACAATGTGGTTTTAATGATGGTTCCCTGTCACAATCCCGATGGTATGGATATGGTCGTTAAACATTATAAACGCTATAAAGGTAAAAAATATGACGGTTCTTCCATGCCCGGTATTTATCATAAATATGTTGGACATGATAATAACCGCGATTTTGTCACCCTTAGTCAAAGTGATACTAAAGCTATTTCAAAAATATTCAGCAAAGATTGGTTTCCGCAGGTTATGGTGGAAAAACATCAAATGGGCAGTAGAACAGCCCGCTATTTTGTACCACCCATGCACGATCCCATTACAGAAAATGTTGACGCCACTTTATGGAACTGGACCTGGGTTTTCGGTTCAGAAATGGTGCGCGATATGACACGGGAGGGATTGAGCGGCATTTCGCAGCATTATCTTTTTGATGATTATTGGCCGGGCTCTACAGAGACATGTCTTTGGAAAAATACGATCGGTATGCTGACTGAAGCCGCCAGCGTCAAATATGCCACTCCGGTATTCGTGGAACCCAATGAATTACAAGGATACGGGAAGGGACTTTCCGAATATAAAAAGAGCATCAATATGCCTGATCCTTGGCCGGGTGGTTGGTGGCATTTATCGGATATCATCCAATATGAAATTGAATCTACACTTTCTATTATCAAAACTTCGTCCCGTTCCAGGGAAGAAATATTAAAATTTCGCAATGATTTAGCAAAAAAAGAGGTAAAAAAAGGAAAGACGGAAGCGCCTTTCTACTATATTCTGCCAGCTAATCAGCATGATCAAGGTGAATGGGTTCGACTCGTTAATTTACTGCATGAACATGGTGCGTCTGTGTATCAATTATCCAAAGATGTTAAAATTAATGGACATTTATATGATCAGGGCTCTATTATTGTCCCCTTGAGCCAGCCTATCCGTCCATTTATCAAAGAGGTGATGGAAGTTCAGCATTTTCCCGTACGCCATTATACACCCGGCGGAAAGATAATAAAACCCTATGATATTACCTCCTGGTCGCTACCGTTGCACCGCAATATTGAAGCCGTTGAAATAAATGACAAGTCGCAGGATATTGAAAACTCTTTGGCTCAAATCAAATTCCCCTTTACCCTGATAAAGGAGGAGAAAAAAACTTTCACCTCCATGCTCTTTTCCGTGAATAATAATGAAAGTTTCATGACGGCTTTTTATGCCGATAAAATTGGATTAAAGGTTAAAAGAACGATTGAAGATTTCATGGTTGGCGAACAAATCATTCCTAAAGGTAGTTTCTGGATTTTATCGGATCAATTTGACAAAATAGATGAACAACTTACGGTTCCCCCCGTTTTTCTTTCAGAGAATACAGAGATTCCATCTGTGCCATTTAAAACACCGCGAATCGCGTTAGTGGAAACATATTTTCATGATATGGACGCCGGCTGGTGCCGTTATGTATTTGACTCCTACCATATTCCTTATAAAGTGCTGCGTCCCGGAGATTTCAAGGAAAGCGATCTCAAAAAGAATTTTGATCTGATAATTTTTCCCGATGTAAATAAATCTATTCTTATGGAGGGTAAATATAAATCAAAAGATTCCTATCATCCCAGCCAATATCCGCCTCAATATACAAAAGGTATGGGTAAAGAAGGATTACAAAAATTGCTTGCATTTATTAATGACGGCGGTAATGTGATTTCATGGGGACGCTCAACCAACCTATTTATGGGTCTCTTATCCATTAAAATCGATAAAGATAATAAAGAAGATTTTCAACTACCGATTAGTAATATTGGAGATAATTTGCAAAAGGAAAAACTCTATTGCCCAGGATCTCTTTTAAAAGTTGAATTGCTGCAAAACCACCCATTAACGCTCGGCATGGGTAAAGACGCAGGGGTATTTTATCGGGGAAAACCGGTCTTTACCACCTCTATTCCCTATTTTGATATGGACCGAAGAGTCATCGCAAAATTCCCGGAAAAAGAGATTTTACTCAGTGGATATGCGGAGAATGTGGATAAATTGGCCAATCGATCGGTTATGGTCTGGCTGAAGAAAGGTAAAGGAGAACTTGTTTTAATGGGCTTTAATCCCCAGTTCAGGGCTTCCACCCAAGGGACATTCAAGCTTCTTTTTAATGCCATTTTACTGTAAAAGGAAACATTGTAAAAATAAAATGTAGTCTCTGAACAAAAAGTCAATTTCTGTCAAAAAAAGCAAGAAATTCAAGATTAAGGTATTACGTTTTTTTAAAGATAAAGCTTGAAAAAAGACTAACGAACAAAAACTATATTTGTCATTCTCGAAAGTTTCTATCGGGAATCTAAATTTTGAAAACATGAATAAATTAA
>JAUVIB010000471.1 GCA_030592985.1 Calditrichaceae bacterium
AGCTAATTTTTTTTAGACATGATAAATTTAAAACGATATGCTATTCCATATCACGTTTCCAGCAATAGGGCAACACTAAATATCTTATCTCAGTTTTTTAAATTCGTTCTAAACAACGATTTAGAATTCCTCTTCGGATTATTTCCTTTGCTCAGCTAATAACGACTTAACCTATATATTTACAGACAGTTAACTCAATCCCTCTTAAAAAGGAGGCAAGGGGGATGTATCCCTTTTAAATCCAAGAAATTTATTTATTACTTGCTGAGCTAAAGACATAATCAATCCCTCTTTTGTCAAGGAAGACTTATTGTTTCTTCGGCTATTGAAAATCTTGTAAAATAGAAAAAAATGAAGTAATCCCTTTCACATTTTATGTCCGGTATTACTTCATAAAAAATATTTTTATATATCTAAAACTTAATCAGATGAAAAAAATCCTATTTTGTAGAATTTTCCTTCTGTGAATTCATGGCAGCTATAGCACTCATACGCACAATGGTTTCCACATCACAATGACGCTGCAAAACATGAACAGATTTTTTAAGTCCCAGAAGAATTGGACCAACCGCTTCCGCACCACCAAGACGCGCCATCAATTTATAGCCGATATTTCCGGACTCCAGTGATGGAAAAATCAGTACATTGGCTCGTCCTTTAAGATCACTGAAATTAAAATAATTTTGCTGCTGTTCTTCATCCAGTGCTGTATCCACTTGCATTTCACCGTCTATTTCAATATCCGGACGCTGTGATTTTACAAGTTTTACCGCCTCAGCCACTTTGGACGTTTTCGGATGGCGTACGCTGCCGAAATTACTAAATGATAGCATAGCAATTTTCGGGACAATATCAAAACGCTTCACTTCATCCGCTGCAAGAATGGCTATCTGAGCCAGTGTTTCCGCGTCGGGATCAATATTGACCGTTGTATCGGCAAAAAATAACATTTCATTCTTAAAAATCATCATATACAAGCCCGCAACCATTTTGTTTTCCTGCTCGGCTTCCAGTATCTGCAGTGCAGGACGAATAACATCGGGATAATAATGATTCACCCCAGAGAGCATACAATCTGCCGCATTCATCTTTACCATCATCGCCCCAAGATAATTGGGATCTTTTTTAAGTAGTCTTTCTGCTACCAAACGTGTAACCCCTTTCCGGCGGCGAATTTTATGCATCTCATCTGCATAAAGTTCTAATTGATCATAGTTTTCTGAATCAATAATTTCAGCTTCTTCAAGGTGAATTTCATTCTCTTCCGCCAGACGAAGGATAGTTTCCTCATTTCCGATTAGAATAGGTTGGGCGATGTGTTCATCAATCAGGATTTGTGAAGCGCGTAAAATCCGAAGGTCTTCTCCCTCAGGGAATACAATTTTTCTATTCATGGATTGCGCTTTGGTAATCACCCATCGCATGACTTCATAGGATCGTCCGAGACGACCTTCGAGTTCATTACTATAAGCCTCCCAATCACTGATCGGTTTTTTAGCAACGCCTGAATCAACTGCGGCTTTTGCTACTGCAAGACTCTCCCATAACAATACTCTCGGGTCAAACGGCTTTGGTATAATATACTCGTTACCAAAGTGAATGGGTTGACCGCCATACGCCTTGATTACAGAATCGGGAACGTCTTCTCTGGCCAGTTCCGCCAGCGCTTTAACCGCCGCAATCTTCATTTCATCATTGATTGCGGTAGCGCGTACATCCAAAGCGCCTCTGAAAATAAAGGGAAAACCAAGAACATTATTTACCTGATTAGGATAATCCGAGCGTCCGGTGGCCATTATCAGGTCACTACGTACACTAATCGCATCTTCATACATTATTTCAGGATCAGGGTTGGCCATAGCCATAATAATCGGTTTTTCAGCCATTGTAGCAACCATCTCCTTTGTCACCAAACCTCCAACTGAAACGCCGGCAAAAATATCGGCATCTACCATAACATCCGCCAAAGCAGCCGCTTCCGTTCCATTTGCCAACCGTTCCTTATAAGGATTCATCCCCTCTTTTCTTCCCTTATAAACGAGCCCTTTTGAATCAACGAGATATAGATTTTCTTTTTTTACGCCAAGAGTAACATACAAATTTGCGCAGGCAATCCCCGCCGCCCCGGCACCGCTAAAAACGACTTTAACGTCTTCAATTTTCTTACCCTGCAAGTCCAAAGCGTTAAGCAATGCAGCTCCTGAGATTATCGCCGTCCCGTGCTGATCATCATGAAAAACAGGTATATCCATCATCTCTTTTAAAGTCTCTTCAATATAAAAACATTCCGGCGCTTTAATATCTTCCAGATTGATGCCGCCAAAAGTCGGTTCAAGCACTTTAACTGTATTAATTATCACATCCGGATCATGGGTATCCAATTCAATATCAAATACATCAATATCAGCAAATCTTTTAAAAAGAACACCCTTGCCTTCCATAACGGGCTTACCGGCTTCAGGACCGATATCACCTAAACCGAGCACGGCTGTTCCATTGGAAATAACAGCAACTAAATTACCCTTTGATGTGTAATCGTACACTTTTTCCACATCTTTGTGAATTTCCCGGCATGGTTCTGCCACACCCGGTGTGTAAGCTAAACCCAAATCTCTTTGAGTTATACATGGTTTTGTAGCTACTACTTCGATCTTCCCTTTACGCCCCTGGCTATGATAGTTCAGGGCGTCTTCTTTGCGGATCATTTCTCCTCCTTGAATCTCTTTTAGTTAAAATTTGATTAGTTTTAATAAAGCAAAAAATGTATTTACAATTATTTATCGCATTCAAATATTCAAGTACAATTGAGACCTAACCTGGACAAGCCAGAACCAACCAAGTAAATTTCATCGCTGATCTTGGATTCAAGACATAATAGTTTGTCATTCCCGCCCGCCTGAGGCGGGCTATCGGGAATCTAAATTTCACCATTTAGATTCCTGCTTTAAACATGCAGGAATGACCTACTTTGAGTTTTTACATAAAAAAATATAAATTCAATTCCTGCCAAAAAATACACGAATATTAGTAATAAGATACTAA
>JAUVIB010000366.1 GCA_030592985.1 Calditrichaceae bacterium
AAACGCGCCTGTTTATAAAAAACAAAGAAACCTTCCCCATTGGCAGCAAGAAGGGACCGCCTATTTTGTAACTTTTCGGCTTTATGATTCCATTCCCAAAGAAGCCGCCGAAAAAATAAAAAAAGAAAGAGACTTATGGCTGCAGAAAAATAAAATATCGGATTCTTCTGAAATCAAAAAACTGAGCAAAGAAGAAAAGATAGAATATTATAAACTTTTCTCTAAACGGTATGATGAATTGTTAGATAATGGTTATGGTTCTTGTGTACTTAAAGAACCGGAATGTAAAGAGTTAGTAGAAAATGCTCTTAAATATTTTGATGGCAGCCGTTATCAATTGGATGAATACGCGATTCAGCCGAACCATGTTCATGTAGTTGTAATTCCAAAGGAAGACTGGACGCTTTCGCAAATTACCCATTCATGGAAATCATATACTTCTAATGAGATTAATAAAATATTAGGCAGAAAAGGTACTTTATGGATGGTGGAATCATTTGATCACATTATACGAAGCGCCGCTCAATTTGAAAAAATCAGAGAGTATATTGTAGCGCAGGCTTCCTGCCTGAGTTTGAATCCTAAACAGCAACAAAATTCTTATTTTGATCAAAGCGATAGTCACAGGCAAGATGCCTGTGATACTGTTCCTAAAGAAGATATTGAAAAATTTATCAAACAAGGCGAACAACTTATAGAAAAAGATGCTGCTATTCTTGAAGGAAGATTAAAAGAAAGCGCCAATAAATACCAAATACCTGAATCTATCCGCAAGCACGCCAACTTAATTGATGAAAAACTCAGGGACATCCGCGTTTGCGACCCGGCGGTAGGCAGCGGCGCTTTTCCAGTGGGCGTTATGAATGAAATTGTTAAAGCGCGCAGCATATTATTTAAAATGCAAAATCCCGGGAAAGAACCCAGTCATTACGATTTTAAGAATCACGCTATTCACCATTGTTTGTACGGTGTGGATATTGACGCCAGCGCCGTGGAAATCTGCAAACTGCGCCTGTGGCTCTCACTGGTGGTGGACGAACAGCGCATTGATATGATTGAGCCTTTACCCAACCTGGATTATAAAATTGTGCGCGGCAATTCACTGATAAATATGCCTGATGGTGTAATGCGCGACCAGCTACTTGAAAAAGAAATTGAACAGTTGATGGAAAAATATTACGCCGAAACCGACAAACAGGCCAAGCGGGATTTAAAAGATGAAATAGATAGCAAAATAAAACAACTGCTTAAATCCGCCGAACAGTTTACCAATTATCCCATTGATTTTGATTTTAAACTGTTTTTTCATGAAGTGTTTAAGGAAAAAGGTGGGTTTGATGTCGTGATTGGAAATCCACCGTATTTTAATGTACAACCAAATAGTTTATTGAGAAATACACCAAATTTTAAAATGCTTTCAAATGGCGTTATTAATTCAGCATCTCTTTTCATAAACCATGGTGCAAAACAGAGTATTTTAGTTTATTCATTTATCGTTCCCAAAAGTATTAGTTTTGTAGAATCTTGGCGTCCAATTAGACAGAAGATCTTAACAGATTCAAGCCTGTTGTTTGCTTTTGATGTTGGAATGGCCTTTGAAAATGTTGGCCTTGAAATGATAGTTCTAATTTCTTCGAAACAAAGAGTTAATGATTCATCTACTAAAATATTACATGACTTAAAGATTAATTATTCTGTAAAACAATCATTTTTCAAAAGTAATGATATTATTTTAACAACTCTCAATAAAGAAAAATTAAATCTAATTTCAAAACTTCAAAAAGATTGTTTTTTATTAGGATATATTTGTGAAATGCCCAGGGGGCTTACTTTAAATAAGAAATATTTTTTTAATCAAATAGACAAAGATAAAATACAAATTTTAGGTGGTACAAATATCCAGAAATATTTGATTAAATATGGCGGAAAACGCAAACCAAATAGATTTATTGAGCAGAATAATCAACAATATATTAAGAAAAAAAATCTCTTTTCTAAAAATCGGATTGTTTACCAAAATATTGCATCAAGTGTTCCTAAAATTGTTGCTACAATTATGGAAAATAAACTGCCTACAGATGACACAATAAATAATTTGTATTTGATATCAAAAGATTTTTCGTTGTATCAAATTTTAGGGGTTTTAAATTCTTCATTAATAACTTTTTATTTAAAAAATGCAGTGATAAACAATGCTATTTTAACAGTTCACTTGGATAAACCATATTTAGGTAAACTTCCTATTAAAAAATTATTGGTAAACTATAAAAATGAGTTTGATTTTTTTGTAAAAGCACTTCTTCATAATCAAAATATGGATATCGTATTTTACAATTATTTTTATTCTATCATCGACGGTATGGTTTTCGAACTCTATTTTGAAGATGAAGTCAAAAAAGCCGGGCGGGATATTTTTAAATATCTTAAAGGCCTTACCCCCATCACAGACGATATGTCCGATGAAGAAAAAATGCAAATCATCACTAAAACCTTCAACGAACTGTACGATAAAAACCACCCGGTACGGCAGAATCTGGAAGGGATGGATGAGATTGAAGAAGTAAAGATAATTAAGGGATTAGATAAAATCGAGGGTTCAAGTTAAAATTTTATTTAAAACAGCTTTTTATAATCTTAGCAAATTTCACAGGAATATAATTAAAATCGATATAGTTTTTTATTTGCAGGCAAAGATTGTCATCCGCCGGTCGTGAGGCGCGTTAAATGAGAAGGGAACAAATACAATGAAACGATTATACATTTTCTTGCTAATGCTGTTTATCTTTTTTCATCCAGTCGAATCGTTTGCCTGTACGGTCTTACATACAATTGATAAGAACGGTAACGTTTTAGTGGGCAGAAATTTCGATTGGAATAGTAAAGGTGGAAAGGTTTGGTTTATTCCAGGAAATGAAGAAAACAACAGTATAGCTATATTTGAACAAATGGGAACAAACATGCCTTATGAAGGGATAAATGACAAAGGATTATTTATTGCAATAGCTGCTGTCCCCGATGCTGATACCCCATTTTCGTTTTTCAAACCCATTAGAAAAAGTCTGGAGATGGTCAAAATTATTTTAGAGCAAGCAGGCACTGTTGATAACGCATTAAAGATATTTCCTAAATACGCAGTAGTGTTTGGCGCTTTTTTAGGCAATCCGCTGGTTCATTATAAAATATTAGACGCTAATGGTGGTTCTGCGATTATAGAATATATTGATAATGAGATTAGAGTTATCAGAGATGTTAATAGTTGTCGGGTAATGACGAATCATTATAATTCAAACCATAATCTTGGCGCTGTAAGTAAAACGTCATTTATAAGACACAAAACAGCAAATAATGAACTACTAAAAAAACCAAACAACTCAATAGGCGATGTTCAACGGATATTAAAAGCAGTCTCTCAAAATATTACGGTATGGTCAAATGTATATGACCTTTCAACCCAAAAAATTTATGTGACATATAGAGACTCCGAAACGATTATTTTTGACTTGAAAAATGAAATTTATCTTGGAAGGCATGGCTATAGTTTAAAGGAGTTAAAGAACAAGAAAACACTAAAGTATACAGAAAAAAAGTCTAATATATTATTCAGACCTCACTTTGGATATAGCGTTATTGATGGTAAAAGTGTGTTTCATTATGGTGGTCGTATTTTATTGCCCGCGGGCAATGTTCGGAAGTATGGATTAGAAATCACTAAATTTAACAATGACGATAGGCAATTTACATCAGTAGGTTTTGTGTTAGAGCAAAGGCTGTTTGATTGGTTTAATATATCAATCGGCACTGTTGGATATTTCGATTATGGTGCAGATTCTGAAAATGTAATCGGGCTGACTACAAACTTAGGGTGGGAACCAGACAATCACATCCCAATTAAACCATTTATAACTTATAGAAATGATGTAATCTTTGATGAACATACAGATGTTGTGCATTCAATAAGTGTAGGGTTTGGTCTTGAATTTTAATAAATCATCTATCAAGGATATCACCCGCCTGTTGCTTGCTCGGCGCGAAGCGCCTTACAACAAGCGGATTCAGCA
>JAUVIB010000410.1 GCA_030592985.1 Calditrichaceae bacterium
ACAATATCCTGATAATTTATGGGTTCATAATGCACATGAGCCCATTCAGGCTCTTTTAGTTTCAGCCAGTGTCGATACGATTTCAGCCGCCATTCCAACATGAATTCAGGCTCTTGTTTTTTTTGGGATATTTGCCTGATTACATCCTCATTTAAGCCCGGTGGTAAAGAGTCCACTTCAATATCTGTAACAAATCCGTATTTATATTCCTGATCCGCCAATGACTGAATCTTTTCTCGTTCTTTATCCATAAATACCTTTTATATTCTTTTTTAAATACATTTTGTTGATCAATTATTTACCGATGTTAATATAACATCATAACTCTGCTTAATATCCTTTAATGTTATATTATTAAAAAAGGCCCTAAGCTCGTTTTGCAATATTTCCATGGGTATTTTAATATTACAAACGGATATTTGGTCACAATCGCAGAAATTTCCATTACCACAAGACATCAAATCAATGGGGCCGTCTATTGTTTCTATAATACTGGCGATTGTTATTTCATTCCACATATGATTTGCCCGGTAACCGCCATGCATACCCTGAATGGATTCGATCAATCCTTTTTTTGATAAAGCCTGCAACACTTTTCCGAGAATCTCCAGAGGAATATGATATTGTTTAGCGATTTCTTTCGTGGTAATCAATTCTGAATCAATATGATCCGTCATCTCTACCATGGCAATGAGCGCATACTCAACTTTTTTACTTAATCGTAGCATAATTTTAACCCTAACACTAAACCCGACTAAATTTGTCGTGTTTTATTCGGGCACAATATACATTGTATTTTTTCTCTTGTCAATAATTATTTTTTACTGCATTTGAAATAACTAAAATTTAATATAAAACGTTGAATTTATATTGAGAACAAATCAAAATGAAACGATTTTAGTTATGTACTATAATTCATTTAAACGCCAATAAACATTTAAAGGAATAGCCGCGAATGCGCTAATGTTTTATTGGCGAATTAGCAATTTAACCATTCCTTTCTTTTTCCATCTAAGACTATTCTCTGATAATTCAACTTCAGTTCTCCAAAATTTACGAATAATGCTAATTTGTTTTCCGATACTTTTAAATATTTTATTGCTTGTGCTACAAATTCATTTGAAATAGCAGAAACTGCCTTTATTTCAAGTATAATTTTACTAAATACAACAAAATCTGCATAGAATTTATGTGGTAATGTGATAGATTTATAATTAACAACATATTCTTTTTCTCTTACAAATGGTATCCCGGCTTTATTGAATTCATATTCCAATGCAACTTTATAAACAATTTCCAAAAATCCAGCGCCAAGATTATTATGAACCTCAAAACATTTACCGATTATTTGATAACTTTCGTCTTTGTAGATTAAATTGCTCATATTTCTCATTTTTTTATGGTTATCTCTAATGCGTGAGTATCTATTGTTTTATTAGTGCATTAGCGGCAATTTTTTTTTGATAACGATCACTTGCGATTTATTTTTACTTCAACTGTTTCCATAAATAAGCATATATCAAAGCATTTTGATAGGCAGCTTGTTTATTGGTGGTTGCCGCAGCATGTCCGCCTTCCGTATTTTCATAATAGTATACCCTATAATCCAGTGATTCCATTTTAGCAACCATCTTACGGGCATGTCCGGGATGTACGCGATCATCTCTTGTGGATGTATTAAAGAATACAATAGGATATTTCTTATCTTTGAAAACATTTTGATATGGGGAGTATTTACTGATATAATCCCATTCTTCCGGTTTATCAGGGTTGCCATATTCTCCCATCCAACTGGCGCCGGCAAGAAGTTTATTATAGCGCTTCATATCCAACAGCGGAACACGGCAGACAACTGCATTGTATAGATCGGGTCTTTGTGTATAGGCAACACCGACCAATAAGCCTCCATTACTGCCGCCCATAATCCCCAAATTTTGTGCAGAAGTAATTTTTTTGGCAATTAAATCTTCAGCTACAGCCGTAAAATCATCATAGGCGCTCTGGCGTTTCTCTTTCAGAGCTGAGAGATGCCATTTAGGACCGAACTCCCCTCCACCCCGAATACTTGCAACAACATAGATACCTCCTTTTTCTAACCAGGAAGAACCGACCGTTGCCGAATAACGGGGGCGCATGGATATTTCAAATCCTCCATATCCATATAATAACGTGGGATTTTTCCCTTCAAATTTTAAATCTTTTTTTGATACAATAAAATAAGGTATTTTAGTTCCATCTTTAGAAACCACCCACTCCTGGCTTACCTTCAAATTATCACTATTAAAAAATGCTGGTAAATGGTTTATTTCTTTGGTTGTTTTACCAGGAGAATCTATGTAGAAAAGACTCGTTGGCCTTAAAAATCCTGTATAGGTATAAAAAAATCTATTCGATTTAATATTTACATCTTTAACGGCGATGGATCCGAATTCCGGTATATCCAATTTTTCCTTAACCCATTGATCGTTTTTTAAGTGGTAGGCATATAATATACTGCGTACATTTACCAGCACATTAACAAGAAGAAAATCTTTTGTATTGTTAACCGAAGAGATACTTGATTTTTCGTCAGGCAGCACAACAACCTGAAAATTTCGTGATCCGTTTAAGAAGGCATCATAATCAATGTTGATTAAAGCGCCTTGCGGATATTTTTTACCATTTAATTCCCAATCCGTTTTCAAATTGATCAGCATCTGGTTTTTGAATATTCCCTGTAAATCCGCATCATGGGGAATATCTAATTGGATCAATTTATCTTTTTCAATAGAAAAATACTTTTTAGAATAAAATGTTAAATATTGATAAATAAATTCGTATTGTCGTTCGGGAGTAGTTATAACACCGCCCCAAACGCCCATATTGGTTGAATCTCCGGAAAACACAGTTTCGGCTTGCAGAAGGGGTGTTCCTCTTTTCCATCTCTTTAAAATCATGGGATAACCGGAAGTGGTCATGGTGCCTTTGCCAAAATCAGTGGAAACATAGAGTGTATTATAATCTTTCCAGGAGACGCCGCTTTTAGCTGCAGGTAAGAAAAAACCGTTATCCACAAATGTTTTTGCTTTTGTATCAAATTCACGTATTTCCACGGCATCTCCGCCGCCATCTGATAGTTTTACCATACAATAACGATAATCGGGCTTAAGCCAGGTAGCTCCTTTAAATACCCATTTTTTACCTTCTTTTTTGCTTAATGCATCAATATCAATCACGGTTTCCCATTTTGAACTCTTTTTCAAATATTTCTTTAAGGACATTCTGCGCCAGAGTCCCCGTTCATTTTTTTCATCTTTCCAAAAATTATAAACATACTCTCCGGCTGTGGAGGGATAGGCAATGCGTTCTTTAGAATTATAGATTTCCAAATTCCTTTTATAGAATTCATCAAAATCAGCCTCTTTTTCCAAAATAGCAGAAGTCGCTTTATTATGCTCTTCCACCCAGGAAAGCTGTTTTTCCCCATCAATCTCTTCTAACCAAAGGAATTTATCCTCATTTTCCGCCTTTTTTTCACAAGATACAAATGATACCAATACCAATAACAATACAGATTGGATTAAATAGTTAAAAGATTTCATGTCACCTCCTCTTAGAA
>JAUVIB010000066.1 GCA_030592985.1 Calditrichaceae bacterium
AACTTTTTGACGCTGTGTTGAATGATGCTTCCATTACAGATGAAGTCGATTTTTCCGCGAAAGGAAGATCCACTTTTATCGATCAGCTTAAAAAACTGATTCAGCTGGATCTGCCTGAAAAAGATAAAGAATCCCACGTAGAAGAATCTGTTTCTGCTGCCACCATTACCGGACAAACATCTATTTTTGATGCTGATCAAGCCGAAGAGGATGTTTTTATAGAAGAAAAAGAAAAGGAAATAATAGAGGAAACCGAAAAACAAGAGCAGCCTAAACCAGAGCAGATAGAAGAGACCCTGAACAGCGGCTTGCAATTCCTTAACGGCGTTTTTAAAATGGCTACCGGTAAAGAACTCTTAAGTGAAGAACAGTCAATCTCTATAAATAAAGAGACCGGCGAAGTGGTAATGAAGTTCAAATTGCCGGGGTTCTAAGAATGGAAGACTTGCAATATTATAGTCAATTTCAATCAGCGCCGTTAAAACTATTATCCATTTTTGCGTTATAGCCGCGATTGACAGAAAAGACGGCCTTTTTCATAGCGCTCATATCAATAAGCGGCGAACAATAAAAATAGTATTGTTTATTTGTTAATTCGCGGCTAACCTCTTCTTTGTAATCCCGACATAAAAAAAACATAGGCATAGCATCATTCAATTTCCAAATTACCGGTAAGCTGATCGATCTCCAGACGGCTGATACGCGTTTGGTAACGGGAAATTATATAGTTTGCCTGGGCTCTTACTAATTTAATTTGAGCATCACGAAAGTCCAACGAGGTGGTTGTCCCCAAATCATACCGTTCCTGTTGACGTTCTAAATTTTGATGTGCTGCTTCAACATTCTCTTTTTCCAGATTCATAAGTAAAAGGCGTTTTTGAAAAGTATCATATTTTTCACGCACTAATCCGGAAATTATATTTTTTGATTTTTCAAAAATCAATCTTGAATTCTTTTCCTGGATTTTCGCATTCTGTACATCAATGGAATGCTGCATACCATTAAAAAGATTCCATGACAACTGAAGTCCGCCTTCATAATTTGTACTTTTCGATGTAATCTCAGAACCCGCACTTCTCGCAATATTTCGGTTACTATAGGTAGCTCCTCCTTTTAAGGCAATTCTCGGATAAAAAACTGATTTTGTTAATTCAATATCCTCTTTAGCAATTTCCTGACTCCTCCGAGATATTGAAAGTGCACTATTTTTTTCAAGCGACAATTCCAAAATTTCATCATAATCCAACTCTAAGATTTTCAAAGTAATTTCTTTCTGAACAAAAACTTTAATTTCCGGACCGCGGCCTAATGCAATGTTCAAATCCTTCATGGCTATTTCGAGCTGTAATTCCTGATTAAGAGTAGTTGAACGGTCATTGTTATAAGTCACCCTGGCATTAAGCAAATCTGTTGAAGACAATCCGCCAATACTAATCCGCACTTCTTCTTTATTTAATCGACTTTTTGATATTTCCAAATTATTTTTGGCCACATCCAATAATTGGCTTTGTTGAACCAGGTTGAAGTAGGTTCGCATTATTTCAACAACGGATGATTCTATTTGATTTCTCGCCTGATCGTAACCCAGTTCTGTCAATTGATCAAACTTTCGCTTATTGATAAACATTTTAAATCCATCAAAAAGAGCCCAGTTTAGCGATAAGTTCCCCATATAGCTTTTTGTGTTAGTGCTTCCAAAGCTAAAGGGAGAATTTGTTTCTTCATTGTTTTCCGAAATAGTCGCATCGCCCATGGCATCCAGCGTAGGCAAAAAGCCGGCGGTACCTTTCCCCCGGTTGTTTTCAGCAATTTCAACATTGTTGCGGGCAATAAGAACATCAAAATTATTTTTCAGACCGATCTTAATCGCTTCCTCAACGGTTAAAACATCCTGCGCAAATAACGGAACTATGCATAATAGAAGTAGTATTGTTGATTTTATCATTTTTTAAATCCTGTTTTTTATTACTATTAAAATTTTTCTCCCAAAGGAATAAACCAAAGAGATACTTTTGGAAAAAAGTTATTATTTTTTTATCCGTGTTACAAATCCCACTTCGAGCAGCCGTACCCCTTACTTATTCTCTAATACCTCTTTATATGCCGGTTCAACCGATTCATAAGTTACATTTTCTTTGTCTTGTAATTTGGCAATCCAGTAACGAATTTTATTTAAGGCTAAAAATTCAACCGGAAGTACTATTAATAAAATCACCGTACCAAAGATTAAACCATAAGCTACCGAAATAGCCATGGGAATTAGAAATTGCGCCTGACGACTGGTTTCAAGAATTAACGGTCCCAATCCGAAAGCTGTAGTAATTGAAGTTAAAAGAACCGGACGTAAACGCGATATCCCGGCATTAAAAACCGCATCCATAATTTTTTGCTTATTTCTTAAATTACGATTAATCTGGTCAATAAGAACGATACTGTCATTAATCACAATACCGGATAAAGCGATAATTCCAAACATGGATAACATACTTAACTGAATTCCCTGAATCCCATGTCCCCAAACAGCTCCGAGAATACCTAATGGAATCAAAGAAAAAACGATACCAGCCTGCATATAGGACCTGAAAACTAAAGTAACAATAATAAACATTGCTAATAAAGCAATCGGGAAGGTCTTTTTAAGCGATTTTTGAAATTTTTGCTGATCACGCGACTGCCCTTCATAAGAGACGCTAACACCTTGTACTTGTGCCAACACCATAGGAATAGTAATTTCATTGATTTCATCCAATATGGGTGGTAAGTCAATATGTTCGCTTATAAGGCTTGCCTCAACTTTGATTTCTCTGCGGCGATTCAAGTGATTGATTACCGAAATACCTCTTTCTATGGAATAGGAAGCAATTTCACTAAAAGGATATTCTCCCGATTTAGTCCGTATACGCATTTGATCCAAATTCCCAAGAGAAGAACGTTCCTCCGGACGATAGCGTACCCATACCCTGATTTCATCTTTCCCACGCTGAATTCTTTGTATTTCCTGCCCAAAAAAACCTTGCCGGACTTGCATTACAATATCATTTAGGGTTAATCCTAATGCGTAGGCGCGTGGCTTAAGCTCTATCTTCAGCTCTCTGCGGCCCTCCTGATTGGAATCGGTAATATCACGTAAAGTGCTGAACTTTTGTAATTCGCTTACAAGCAGATCCCGGGCGCGGTTTAATTGATCAATATCATTTCCCAATAGACTGATAGAGACAGGTTTGCCGAACATACTGGTACGTCCGAAACTTGCTTTTTGCACTTGTGGAAGAGGCCCGACTTTTTCACGCAGCTGATTAGATATGACATAGCTATCCATATCTCTTGTTTCACCATCCAAAAGTTGAATAGTAAGCATACCGGCATGGCTTCCATTATCACCAAGGCCATTTCTCCCAATATCTCTGCGAATTCCGATAATGACATTTTCACCATCTGCTCTTTGGGCCTTTAACTCTTTATTCAATTCAAATGCCGTACGTTCAATGGAAGCAAGCAGTGAATCGGTATCCGCCTCCTGGCTGCCCGGCTTTAGTGATATGTTAACCGGAAATGAGTCTCCATCAATAAAAGGAAAAATTGTTTGTCCTATAAATCCTCCCTTTAGCAAGCCCCAGGTAATCAGAATTAGTGAAATAGGTGTAATTAGTGTGATCCATTTATGTTTTAAAGTGTATCTTAAGGCAGTGGCATATATTTTGTTAGTAAAATATGAGATACCGTTTTCTATTTTTTTACGTATTGCACTATCTGTTTTGTGAGAATGCAGCCCCTTTGAATGAACAAGATGAGAAGGAAGAATTATAAAAGCTTCGATTAATGAAAAAATTAGCGCAGCGCTGATGACCAGAGCTAACTGCCACATAAACTTTGCCATAGCACCATCCAAAAAAAAGAAAGGAAGAAATGCCAGAATAGTTGTCATCACCGATGTAAATACAGGTGCAAGGACTTCCGAAGTTCCAATTTTTGCCGCCTCAATAGCTGTCTTCCCGCGCTCATAATGGGCATAAATATTTTCAGCGACAACAATAGCATCATCCACCAAAATCCCCACGACAATAATCATGCCGAATAGGGACATTAAATTAATGGTGATACCAACCATTGATACGATAATAAACATACCCGCAAAAGAAAAAGGAATACCAATCGAGACCCAAAAGGACAATCGAATATTTAGGAAAAAACCTAAAGCTACGATGACGAGAATCAGTCCAAATAATCCATTTCTTACAAGAAGATCTAAACGCTGCTGAAGAATCACTGTCCGGTCGTCCACTACTGTTGCTGAAATCTGGCTATGACTCTCATTAAATTTTTTAATTAGTTTTGCGGCCTTTTCGGAAATAGCAATAATATCTTCTCCCTCTGCCTGATCAATATTCAGAATAACTGCGTTGCGGCCATTGTAATATGTTTTATCCGGTGAATCTTCCCATTTTTCAACGACATTAGCAATATCGCTCAAATGTATTATAGTGCCATCGGTATTACCGCGAATAGGGATGTTATAAAGGTCTTTGGCGAGATATCCTCTACCATAGGCCCGGATTAATATTTCTTCGCTTTGTGTATCAAGTTTTCCACCGGTAATATTGATATTGGCGCCGGCAACAGCTTTACGGATATCTTCAAATGTAAGTTGATAACGCCTAAGGTTACTTTCAGATATTTCAATGGAAAATTCTAATCGGGGTAGTCCGGCAATATCTACCTGAGATATCTCCTCCTCAGCCAATAGTTCCTCACGAAAATTATCGACAATATATTTTAAATTATACAAATCTGTCTGACCGGACAAAACAATTGAAAGCGAACGAGAACGAAATTTTTGTTCAAAAATCACCGGTTTTTCAGCATCCTGCGGGAAAGAATTAATACGATCTACCGCATTTTTAACATCATTCAACATTTTATCCAATGAAGCGTCTTTTGTAATTTGTACGGTTATAACTCCCAGGTTTTCACTGGATGTTGAAGTGATCTGATCAATACCGGGCAATCCATCCAGATTTTCCTCAATTTTCAGGATAATCCCTTCTTCAACCTCTTCAGGTGATGTGCCGGGATAAACGACCTGGATAGTGATTATGTCCGGTTCTGCTTCCGGAAACAAGGAGGAACGCATCTGTAATAAAAAAATCAGCCCAAAACCAAAGACACTAAACATAATGACATTGGTCCATATTTTATAGCGAACAAAAAAGGAGATGATTTTACTCATTGTTATCCGCCTCCTTCATTATCGCCCGCACCTGAGCCGGCATTCCGTCAGCCACTCCGAGAAGTACTTCCGTAACGAGTGTATCTCCCTTCTGAATTCCTGAATTAATTATAACCCGATTGCTCTCTTTCCGGGCAATATTAACTTTAGTATATTTTAATTTTCCATCTTTTATTAAATAAATATATTGATTATCATAAATAGCTTTCCGCGGAAGGAATTCAGCATTTGTGATTTTTTTACCGGGAATTTGAATATTTAAAAATATCCCATTAAACAGATTTTTAGATTTTCCGGATTGTATTGTACTATAAATTGGAACCGTTTGCGTACGTTCATCAATCGTGCTGCCAATTCTTTTTATTTTCCCGGTCCATGTCTTATTCAGTTCAGAAGAAGAAAACAGTACAATACCATTTCTCTTAAGCCATTGAATATCCGAAACCGGAACAGGGACATTCACTTCTAAGTTATCGAGATTAATAATTTCTCCAATTTTTGAACCGGCGCGTACAGTAGAGCCTACGCGCAAATCAGCCGATAGAACCGAACCGGAAAAAGGGGCATAGAAATAGTGCTTTTCTATTCGAATTTCCTGTGTTTGTATAGAATAGTAGAGCTTATAAACATTAAATCGTGTTAAAAAAAGTTTTATTTTCTGATTTTTTGTCTGGGGTAAGATCGGAAGTTTTTCTTCAAAATCACAACGATTAAAATATTCCTGAAATCGTTGATAATCATCGGGAAAATCTAATTTAATTTCCGGAAGAACAGAGGCCAGTGCATTTAGGAAATCACTCTTTAAACTTTTTAATTCATAGCGTACTTGTCGGTCGTCAATCTTAAAAAGTAATTGCCCTTTGCGAAAAGATTGAGCAGGAAGGAAAGGAATATCTCCCGGTTCAACAATACCGGCCACTTCACTAAATAATGTTATCGGTTGTGATGAAACCGCCTTTCCATAGGCGGAAATTGTACTTGAAACGTCTCGCGGATTGGCGATTTTTACCAAAACATTTTTCGGATGAACAATAAATTCTCTTCGTGGAGGATCTTTTTTAAATCCACCAAGAAATTCCATAATTAATATACCGGCCATAAGAATTATAACCGGATACAGATAAATTTTTTTAAACTTCATTCACTTGACCCTCTTTAAGATTAATTATCATTTGCTGTAAGGTTTTCATTGTAACTTGTAAATCTTTTTTAGTAATATTTTTCTCTGCTATTGCTCTTGATTTCATACCATTTACTACACATTTTTCCTGAAAATCTTTCCCTTTTTCACTCAAAAAAACGAGTTTATTTCTTCTGTCTCCGGGATCAGGCAGACGTTTAAGCAATTGTTTTTTCTCCAGTAAATCAATAATCCGGGAAATACTGGCTTTGTCTTTTTGGGTTAATTCAGCAAGTTCCTGTTGATTCTTGCCATCTTTCTGCCAAAGAAAGATGAGAACAAAAAATTGATCCATGCTGATATTGATAGCTGATGCGCTAAAAATTTTATTAATCCGATGGTGCAAAATCCAATAAAGCCTGTTAATAACATAGGGTAGACTCATTTCAAAACCGGTAGTATTCATAATATACTCTATTTTTGGTTGATTTATCAACTGTTGTTATATCAACTATACGGACGCAAATTTACTTTGTTTCATTTTTTTCTATTTTCCGTAATGGGATATCCTGAAGATAAATAATTTTAGCAGCCGCGTCTGTTCTTTATTTTACAAACGCAATATTGATTAAAAAATTTCCGTGATTTGGATATCTGATTGTTATTTTAATTATATCGGGAATTAATAACAAATAATAATCAATCGACTTAACAGATTTTTCTTATGGAAATTATCGCATATTCTTTCCCAATCATTTTTCTCTGTGAAACTTTATGTCTACTCTGCGACCTTTATGTAAAAGCTATCACAGAGCTCCACAAAGGAGGCACAAAGAACCACAGAGACTGATAAGCTGAAATTCCATAGTTTTAGTTTTTATTCCAGTAATTCTTTGGAACGTTCAATATTTTCACTCCATCGTTTAGACATACCACACTTTTCAATTATTAATCAATTTCCGAAGTTATATTCTTTTATCTGAATTTATCTTTAATGCCTTTGACACCGATAAGCTTGTACCTGTATGTTTAAAGAAGGTAACATGCTGCCATTCGCTTCCGGCAGGAAACTAATTTGAATGACAAACTTGGTAAATATTTTAATCCAACAATATCAACAACAAATTGTCAATTTATATACCCAATTGCATTTTCACTTGGGCTTTTTCATTTTATACTGTATATTTCTGCTCGTGCTTACAATGAATGAGGAGTATGTAATGAAATTAAAATTAGATTATTCAAATATAATTGAAGAAAACCTGGGTTCAATCCAGGGATTAAAATTAGATGATATTAGAAAGTTAATACCCAAAGGGGGAAAAATACTTGATAATTTAAATGATTTAACAAATAAAAGCCAATTGGGATTCCTCACTTTACCTGATGAAAAAAAACTAATTGATGAAATTACAGTTTATGCAAAATCTGTTAAAAAACGGTATGATGCTTATGTTCACATTGGTATCGGTGGTTCGGCATTAGGCCCCATTGCCCTGCAGAATTCACTATTGGATTCTTATTACAACCTTGACGATAAGCCCAAAATGTTTTTTCCTGATAATGTTGATCCGGATTGGCTGAATGAACTGCTAGAACACATTGATGTATCAAAAACATTATTCCATATTGTATCCAAATCTGGCGGCACAGCCGAGACAGCCGCTACCATGCTCTATTTTGTTAAATTCCTAAAAGAAAAACTCGGTGATTCTTTCTATAAAAACCTGCTATTTACAACGGATCCTGTTGACGGACTGCTAAACCAAATAGCAAGAGAATACCCCATTAAATGTTTTCGCATTCCTCCTAATGTGGGAGGACGGTTTTCTGTTTTAACAGCTGTAGGCTTAATATCTGCAGCCGTTGCCGGTATTAACATAAAAGAACTGATGGCCGGCGCTCAAGAAATGGCTGAAATTTGCCGGAAGGAAGATTTGGAGAAAAACCCTGCTTTTATCTTCGCCGCTATTCACTATTTATATATGAAAAAAGGGAAAAATATCAGCGTTATGATGCCCTATAGCAATAAAATACGCGATCTTGCCGATTGGTATTGTCAGCTTTGGGCCGAAAGTCTTGGTAAAAAAGTAGACAATGAAAACAATATTGTTGAAACCGGCCAGACCCCGGTAAAAGCGCTCGGTACAACAGATCAGCATTCTCAGGTTCAGCTCTACGTGGAGGGTCCCAATGACAAAATCATTACCTTTTTAGAGGTTGAAAATTTTAATGAAAATCAGCCACTGGAAAATCATTTCGAATATATCCCGGAATTTGATTATTTGAGCGGCAAAACATTAGGTGAATTGATTAACAATGAAAAACGGGCAACTGAAATCGCCTTAACAAATAATCAACGGCCAAATATTACCATCAAATTTCCCAAGGTAAATGCCAATACTATCGGCCAGTTTTTTATGCTATTAGAAACAGCGACAGCCTTTGCAGGAGGCCTGCTTAATATCAACACTTTTAATCAGCCTGGTGTTGAAGAGGGGAAAATAGCTACTTATGCCTTAATGGGACGCAAGGGATATGATAAAAAGAAAAAAGAAATTCTGCAGCAACTTGAAAAGAAACAGTCGTTTGTTGTTTAAAATTAAATGATTCTCATGATTATGTCATTAGCTTAGCAAGTAATAAAAAAAATCTTGAATTTAAAAGAGTTACAACCCCCTTGCCCCATAGCCGTCAGGCTAAGGGTGTAACAATAATACGAAATATGTTAACTGATGGAATTATGTCCAATTTATGACCCTATCCCCCGGCCCCTTTCCCTAAAATCAGGGCAAGGGGAGCAATGCATATTTACTAAAAAGACAGAAATTATAGCTATAATTTACAAACTCCCTTCCCTTTTTAAGGGAAGAGACAGAGTTCTAAAATACTGGCAAAGAAACCAAGTTGTAACTTATTGTAAAATATTATGTTAAGTCATTATTAGCGGAGTTAAAGACATCTTCAGTAGAAAAAATATTTAAAGATCATTAAAATTGTATGTATATCACCATAAGTGGAATAAATAAAATTCAGATTCCCGCTTTAAACATGCGGGAATGACAAATTTGGACATTTTTCAATTCCAAATCGGCAAACCCGATTTATTTATCTATATTGATTTGCGTCCCTTAATGGACTAATCTAATTATTTAACTCAATCCATCATATACTGAGCATTAGTATCTTATTTACAATATTCGTGTATTTTTTGGCAGAAATTTTCATCTAATAAAAAACTGTCATTTCGACGAACGTAGTGAGGAGAAATCTTAACATGTACAATTTAAGATTTCTTCCCGTACGGGCGGGACTCGAAATGACGCCAAGTTTTTGTTCTGGCTTGTCCAGGTTAGGGTATAATCATTAATACTATATTACTAAATGATTCAAAAACGGTTGTACGGAATTTAACCGCTTTATGGGCCTTTAGTGAATCGACTATGGGAGGCCTCCTCCATGCCGGCCGTCTTCCTTTCACAGGATTGTTCATTAGCTCCGCTGCTGTCATATTTATCTCACTTATCGGTTTCAGTTCGAAAAAACGCGGCATTATTCTTAATGCCACAATTACCGTTCTTATCATAAAAGGATTGGTAAGTCCTCATACACCGCCCAATGCCTATTTTGCTGTCTTTTTTCAGGGACTAATGGGTGAAATTCTATTTGCAATGTCTCGTTTTTACCGCTTAACTGCCCTGTTATTGGGCATTATCTGTCTTTTACAATCGGCTTTACAGAAACTATTTATCATCACCCTTGTCTTTGGATTTACATTCTGGAATTCTATCGATATTTTCACTGCTTATATTCTGAAACAACTTCCTCTATTTAATCTGCAAGCAACCGATATTAGATTAAGTATCTATCTTATTGCATTTTATATTGCCATCCATTTATCGGCAGGCATTATAGCCGGATGGTTTGCGGGTACGCTTCCGCATAGGATTGAAAAACAAAAAAAGCATTTATCCGCTATATTAAAACAAATTTCCATCAGAGAAAATATCACTACAACAGATGCAATTATTAGAAAAAAGTGGTGGAAACGTCCCAAAAAAATAGTTTTGTTCCTATTTCTGCTATCCCTTATCATTATTTCATATTTCGATACAGGGCTGTATCATTATCAGTTTTCAAAAACCATGATAATGGTAATTCGTTCTTTGCTAATCATGAATCTTTGGTTCTTTTTCATTTCACCGCTTATAATGAAATATTTCAATCGATTTATGAACAAAAAGAGACGTATGAATGAAGGAGATGTTAAGATTATCATGCGTTCCATACCGCAAATTAAAACTATTACTCTTGCTTGTTGGGAATATTCATCACACTATAAATTTACAAAACGATTTTTTGTGTTTATGGAATTATTATTTATGGTTATAATAAACGGTTTATCGGAGGCTGAAGATTAACATTCATATTTTGAGCGGTAAAGTTCATTCAGGAAAAAGCCATCGGTTATTAGAATGGCAAAAAGTTCTGCGCCTATCTGCCGGAATTATAGCGCCCACTCTTGACAATCGAAAATATCTTTTAAATATTGAAACCGGAGAGAAAAAGATTCTGCAAATTGATTTTCCCATTGAGAATAAAGAGATAATATCCGTTGGTGATTATTTTTTCATAGAGGAAACATTTATCTGGGCGAGGGGAATTTTGCTGCAATCAAACCGCAGCCGCCCTCAGTGGATTATCATCGATGAAATTGGATATTTGGAGTTGAACGGCGACGGCCTTGAACCGGCTATTAGTCAAATATTGCCTGAAATAAAACATAACGTTTTGATCGTTATCAGAGAAAAACTTATCGAAAAAACAATTGCC
>JAUVIB010000383.1 GCA_030592985.1 Calditrichaceae bacterium
GCGGTCCGCAATCATACCCGATAGCTTCTACGGTAGGAACCGTAAATTTAACACCGATATACTGTTTTGGATTATGAGAAGCGGTAATGGTCAGTCCCATTGTACGGGGATGCATTAAAGTTGTGAGCATTGCCGTATAATAACTCAGAGGCGTACTAAGCGAATCAAAACAAGCATAGACTCTAAAAACGGCGTTAACCGCCGTATCGATGGCTATTTCCATCACTCTTGCACATCCGAGTCGGGCGTCTCTTGTAATATTGATGGTATCAATATGGAGCAAACGTGCGTATCCAAGCGTTGCTTCAAACAAATGTTTTACTTCATCGTCGCTGAATTCGTCTGTTTCCCAGCGGGCATCGTATGTTTTTATGGGATCGTTCATTATTTTCCTGAATTTTTAATTAATCAAAGTTTAATTGATGAAATATAATTTTTTATCTCAGTTATCTATGAATCAAAAAAAATGAAAAAATTCTAAAAATAACTTATTGACATCAATTTCTCTTAAAACGGATAAATGTTATCACTCCCGAATATACCAACAGCGCTCCGCCCACATAGAAAAGAAGTACGCTGTATTCAATAAAGATGTCATTGTAATTAATCAACCTTTCGATTTTACTGTAAAAATTAAATCCGAGAGTTAGCAGAAACAGCGCGCTTAAAACGCCCGCTGCTGAGATAATCTGATTTAAAGTAATTTTCTTAATAGTTTCATTTTTATCAATAAACTTGATTTTTATTGCAGACAAAAGCACAATCCAAATTAGCCATGATAAAACCTGATAAAAATTCAGGGTGCGTAAATAATTAACAAACGTAATGAAGGGGCTAAAGGAAAAAGCCCCTTTTTCATAATAAGGCCGGTCTTTATACATAATAACTGTTATTTTGTTTTGCTCGCGGTTTTTTAAAATATCCAAAATGGTCTTTTCTTTTTTCTCAAAACTGAGTTTATGCCAGCCTGGGATTTCAAAAGCATTCCACAAAGAACACATGTTTCCATAACCGTGGAAATCCAGGCCACCATTCATAATGAGTTGATTATTCTTGCAGAAATCCTTTATTTTGTTATATATTTTTCGATCATAACTTCTATCCGTAGCTGTGTTGGCAATCTCAAAACCATCCGCTTCTAAATCCCTGTAATATTCTAATGAATTTTTCTCACCGTCAAACCAATGATTCACTATCACCGCGCCGTTTTGCGACCGTACCGAATCAACAGCGATGGAATCTGCAAACCCCTTTGTACTGAATTTTTTCTTCAGGCCGAGCAGGCTTAAATGATTGGAACCCGAAAACTCTTCACCGCACATCACTAACGGTTTGACCGGAAAATCACCTTTCCGTTGAGCATTGACAAAATCCAGCGTTTTATTGTGATTATTATGGTCGGTAATAAAAAAAGCATCCAAACTGTTGCGCTTATGCCACTCCCATAAACCTTCCTGAGACATTAATCCGTCGTGACTATACTCGCTGTGGCAATGGGTCGTTACAAGAATTTTATGCGGCGAGTTGTTGATGATAGTGTTATTAGGCAGCGGCACAAAAAGCATAATTACAAATACGGTGAACCACAAACCGATTAAAAGCAGTAAATTGGCGAATTGTGCGACAATAAATTTCTTTTTTGAACCATTTTTAAGGATAATTGCTTTTACAAGACTGTAGATGATAAAAATAATCAGTATCCAATATAAAGTCATCGGGAATTCATCCAAAGCATATAATGCCCTGTTAAAATACAACAGCAAACCGATGAAGGGTTCAAATAAAATCCGCCAAAGAGAAATATCTACTGCATAACCCCTCAACGTTTCATTATTCACAGCATCTATAAAATGAACTGTATAATGAAAGAAAACGGAAATAATGACTATTAAAAGACCGAAAATTATCGGAAAAAATAATTTTTTATTTAGTTGTAAATCCATTTTCATCTTTAAATCCTTTCACGTTATATATCTAAGTTATTCCAAAACGATTACTTAAATTTTGTGGCATCGTTACGCCAAAGATGCAGGTCTTCATATCCAAACCAACATGCCCCGACAATATCATAATCTCCATCGGAATCCAAATCAAAACAGCGCGCACCAAGATGCATACCAACACCAGTATGAATTAAATGCTCGGAAAACTGCCCCCGTCCGTTATTTTCATAGATAAGTAATTTTTTATCACCCATCGCTTCATTGGTAACAATATCCAGATCACCGTCATTATCCATATCAGCCACATCAAGATTTTGCATGGTAAAACGGGTTGTTATCATGTGCTTTTTCCAACTAATCTTTCCGTTATCATCTTTTTTTTCAAACCAATACAAACTCGCCGTAGGTTCCACTTCCGGATACCGTTCTTCGGAAACAACGATATCGGCAAGATTATCCCCGTTAATATCGGCTGAAATAATACAATCGGGACGCATCACATCCCTGCTGATAATCGTAGTTTTCCAATCAGCGGACTCATTACCCGGATTCTCATAAAAATTCAGACTATAAGATTTCATGTGTTCATATTCCACGCTGCCAATTATATCCACTTTTCCATCGTCGTTAACATCACCTAATCCGAAGGGCTCACCTGCAGCCGTACCGAAAGCAGCTCTAACTGTTTCCCATGGATATTTTAGAGGATTGTCGGGGATAACGATATAATATATTCCATCATCCGCTGAAAAAAGCATTTCAGGTTTGCCACCCGCTATTATCTGACCAAGTTCATATCCTTGCCCATTTGCATGATTTGTACGGGGAAGCGTTGTTATTTTATGCTCTGTCCAGGAATATCCGTTTACAGCATCCGCTTCAAACCAGAAAACATCCGGTAAATTTTGAGCAATTACATCTGCATATTTATCATTATCAACATCAATAAATAGCATAGCATCAACATTAAATTCAAAATCGGTACGTTTCCATAAACCACTCATATCATCGCCTGGGTTAAGATAAAAATACCTGCCGGAAACGATCTCCATATAACCATCACCATTAATATCTTTGGCGTCAAATCCCATATAGCGTCCCCAATCGGGCTTATCAAAATCTCCCCAGGCAGCCCGACTTGTATCAATTTTCATATGATGCCATCGATCAAGCGGTATTTGTGCGATTGATTGATTTTTAGAGAACATCAAAAAGAATATTGTGATAAGTATTGTTATTTTAAATCGATGAAAATTCATTAGTTTTCAACCTGCTTTATCCAATCTTCCGTAAAACGAATATACTTAATTGTATCATCATCATAAGGGAAAGTATTATATTTATGATAACTATAGACTACATGTATCATGCCGTCTTTGCCCTGAATGATTGAAGGATAGGATGCATTATTTCGTTTATTTTTGTTTTCATTCAAATCAAGTTCAATGTGTCGCAAATATTTCCATGTTTTCCCTTCATCTTCCGAAAGAGAAACAGCCAAAGTATATCTGCCATCTTCAGTATCGTTATAGGCAATAATCCAATGGCCGTTAGCGAGTGTTACAATATCAGATCCCGACCCTTCATTTACAAGATCAGAATCTGTAACCGGCCCCCAGGTTAAGCCATTATCTTTAGATTCACTCATTGGGTGTCGCTTTGGAGGTGGACCATTATCTCTCATATAGGCAACAATGGTACCATCCTTTTTAAATGCCATAGATGGCTGAATATTCCCGGCGCCTACTAAGGGGTTACTAAATTTCCATGTTTCACCAAAATCATCGGTTATTGCCATGATTGAAAAACCGAATCCATCGGAATAAAAGGGAATTATTATTCGATTACCGACAAAAACCGCCTTGTTCTTTGACTGCCATCCCATTCTTCTGAAATAGGGGTAACCAAGTTCAGCTCTCTTTCTTGTTCCATCTTCCAAAAATATATTTCCACTTCTGATCATATCCTCACCGCGAGC
>JAUVIB010000033.1 GCA_030592985.1 Calditrichaceae bacterium
AGTATGTCATCGGTTTTATCTTCAAATGTATTATTATAATCCAATACATAGACACCATCCGCTTCAGTTCCGAACCAAACCCTGTTTAAATCATCAAATTCAATACAATTAATGGCACCAAATTTAATAGCGCTCACTAAATCACCATTACCAAAATAATTCCATTTATCAATATCCAAACTAATCATTCCATTTTCATCATGTGGAGCAACCGCGAGATAGTTCTTATTGGCGGCATTGAAATTTGCGAACCAAATAAGACCATTTACATCTTCATTTATTGTTCCAATCACCTCATAGTTGGATACGCCATCTGCAGTATCAAAAAACCCTCTGTGCTCCTCTTTATTGGGAGTAACAGGGATTATAATAGTCGAATCAATATTAGTAACATACATATTACCAGAGCTTGTATAGTTATGTAAATAGATAAAATCATCTTCACCGGCAGGCAGCATAATGACTCCCCCACCCCATGTACCAATAAATATATTGCCAAAATGATCTTCAAAAATTACATCGCTATTCCCAAGACCACCCCAGCCTGCACCGACAAAATCAATACTTTTCCATTCCCTCGTTTCATTCACCGAGAATCCTTCATTGGGAGTCGACTTATATTTTCCGGTACTGCTCCAAATTCTATTTTTTGAATCCTTAATAATATATCGGCTAACATTGGAGTTCAAGCCGTCAACCCTAACAGGTACCTGCCAGGTTGTGTGATAAAATCCTTCTTTTTGAAGTCCGACCCAGATTTCTCCCTGAATATCGGGTGTAAGAGCTGTAATTTCTGAAGTGAATTGCCGTATAATACCTTTACCCTGTGCAGGGTAATATTTATAAAGGATATTTTTATTTGTAATATAATATTCTCTATTGCTTGAATAAACGATAATATTTGCGGCCTCCATTCCCCAATTTTCTTCAATTCTAATATTTAGGGTACTATTGATCACAGAAAGTCCACTTTCAGAACCAATCCATAATTCATTGTTGATAACCGATAAGCCTAAAATCCTATTATCAGACAAACCGGAGTCTATTGTATAAACATTCCAATTCGCCGGGTCATTTAAGGTAATACTTGAAGCATCCGATGAAGCGAAAAGCAATCCTTTATCTGTTGACACCCATATTTTATTGTTAAATAATTGTATAGCGGATAATCTCGTTGGCATAATGGGGAAATTAATATAATAATCAACAAACTTGTATTCTCCATCAAAATAAACAAAAAGCCCAACTCCCTTATCAGCGGTAACCCATAAAGTATCGGAATGATATAGCAAACCATTTATTTTTTTATTTTGTAATGCATATAAATGCATAAAAGAGCGGGTATTTAGATTATAAATATCTATTAAACCGTTATTAGCTCCAATGATAATATTTCCATAATTATCATTAGTAAGCCTGTTAATAGATAATGATGACAATCCTTCAATATTTGTAATTCTATCAATATTTTCATTGTCTACACTATATTTAAAAATACCACCATTAGATGCACAAACCAATACGTTATCTTTATAAAGCATATCATTCACATTATTCATTGACGATATTGTCTGCCAATCACCATGGCTTTGAGCAACTAAAGAAATAGAGAGAGAGAATAATAAAAATAATGTTTTCATATGGGAAATCACCTGATATATGATTATGAATAATAAGTTATCTATAAGCTAAAATCGACTATCGGTTATTGATTATGTATACATTAAAAATAGTTATCTTTTATAAACCTAACCCGGATAAGCCGGAACCAAATAGTTAAATTTAAACTTTTTAAAAAAAATAAAAAATTTTATTACAAACACTTTACTCTTTGTCATCCCGGTATGTTACCTGCTATAAACATACAGGTACAAGCTTTAGCCGGGATTTAAATTTTGTTTTTTCGATTTCTTTACAGATTTATTAGAAAATACTAAATTTAGATTTCCGCTTTCGCGGGAATGACAGCTTTTGAGTTTTTCCCGAAATAAAGTGAAAAATTTCAATTTCTGCTAAAAAAACAAGAAATTCATGACAAAGTCACTATAAGTAACAACATTTTTGTCAGACTTCACTGAGTATAGAAACTCATGAGGACACTGTCATTGCATATCGGGATTTATCCCGATGAAACAATCCCTTCCGGATAACTGAGTTAAGGATATAATTAAAAAGATATTCATTTTTAATTTTCACTATTATTTTTTTGAATCGTTTTCATCAATTTTTTCGCTGCTTCCTGCTCCGCTTTCTTTTTGCTGGCACCTTTTCCTCTCGCTTTCCAGCGATTATTTACAGATACTTCAATATGAAATATCTTATCATGATCTGGTCCGATTTCATCGATAACACGATAAAAAGGCACTCCCCAACGATTGCCCTGAGAATATTCCAATAACCCGGATTTAAAATTCTGATAACTTTCTTTTGTTAGATATTCATCGCTTTCAACCAGGAGAAATCGATAGACAAAATTACTGGCCTTTTCAAATCCTCCATCAAGATAGACAGCGCCTAAAATAGATTCAAATAAATTTGCAAGATTAGAATGTCTGCTTTTTCCGCCTGTCTTTTCTTCTCCCTTATCTAACAGAAGAAATTGGCCCAATAATAACGTTTGCATTATTTTACCAAGAACTGATCGTGAGACTAAAACGGATTTCTTTTGAGACAAACTTCCTTCATTATCGGTAGGAAATACTTTATACAGGTATTCCGTTACGAGCAAATCCAATACAGCGTCTCCTAAAAATTCCAAACGCTCATTAGAATAGTATGACTTTTCCTGAGAAAAATTCAAATATGATTTATGCTTAAAAGCAAGAGTAAGCAGGCTTGTATTTTGAAATTTGTAGTGTATCCTTTTTTCTATTTCATCAATTTTAATCGATGGATCAGAGTTATTATTTCCTCTGATCCATCGCATTAGAGATATTTTCATAATAGAATTTACTGGGATTCGTATTTTTTAACACATAAGCATGTATTATGACCGCCAAAACCAAACGAATTACTAATAGCTGCCCGAACTGTTTTTTTAACAGCCTTATTTGGTGTATAATTGAGGTCACATTCAGGATCAGGAGTTTCATAATTTATCGTAGGAGGTATTATATTTTCATAAATACTCAGAGTCGCAACCATCATTTCCATAGCACCGGCAGCCCCGAGTAAGTGCCCTGTCATGGATTTTGTAGAACTTATATTTATAGTCTTTGCCCTGTCGCCAAATATGGTTTTAACTGCAATCGTTTCATTTTTATCATTAAAATATGTAGATGTACCATGTGCATTGATATAGTCAATATCGCCCGGTTCAAGCGAAGCATCTTTTATTGCAAGACGCATTGCCCGCATAGCGCCCTCGCCTTCTGGCGCCGGTTGAGTGATATGATAAGCGTCGGCCGTAAATCCTATACCGCTCATTTCAGCATATATATGTGCACCTCTGTCAATAGCATGCTGCAGTTCTTCTAAGATAATTATTGCGCCGCCTTCACCTACAATGAAACCATCTCTATTGAGCTCAAATGGCCTGCTTGCTGCTTTCGGGTCATCATTTCTGATCGAAAGTGCTTTCATCGCATTAAATCCACTAATGCCAACCGGTGTAACAGCAGCCTCAGCCCCACCGCAGACCATTATGTCTGCATCGCCATATTGAATAGTACGGAAACCAAGTCCCACACTATGTCCGGAAGTAGCACAAGCAGAAACTGTCGCGTAATTTGGCCCCTTTAAATTATGAACCATTGAGATTTGACCGGCAGCAATATCACTAATCATTTGAGGTATTAATTGCGGACTAACCCTTCTTGGTCCTTTTGCCAGTAACTTGGCATGCTCGGTTTCCCATGTTTCCATGCCTCCTATTCCTGAGCCAACAATAACCCCGATTCGTTCACGATTTTCAGTTTCAAGATCTAATCGTGAGTTTTCTATCGCTTCTTTGGCAGCAACCAAAGCAAATTGTGTATAACGATCAAGTTTTCTAGCCTCTTTTCGTCCAAAAACCTCCTGCGGGTCAAAGTCTTTAACCTCTGCTGCAATCTTACTCACATAATCACTGGCATCAAACAAAGTGATTAAACCAGTTCCACTCGTACCTGCCAGTAAAGCATTCCATGTATCTTTTGCTGTCAAACCAACTGGTGAGATAGCACCAAATCCGGTTATAACAACTCTCCGTTTGTCCATAAATAAACATCCGGTTTATATTAAACATTCATTAATTAACTCAAAGGCAACATAGTTCCCTTTGACTATTATTATTTACTTAACAGTTATTCTTATCCTTAAAAACGACAATACTTTAAAAGAAATATCCATTGCTGTTAAAAATCTTTATAGCAGGAAAGCCGATAATTAACCGGCTTTCTTACAAAATCTAATTGGAGAAATTAACCTAATTTTCCTTCTAAATAAGATATCGCTTCTCCAACAGAACTCATTTTTTCCGCATCTTCATCAGGAATTTCAATATCAAATTTTTCTTCGAAAGCCATAACCAATTCAACCGTATCTAAACTATCAGCTCCTAAATCTTCAATAAAAGAGGCTTCGGGTTTTACTTGTTCTTCATTAACACCTAATTGGTCAACAATAATTTCTTTTACTTTTGCACTAATATCCATGATTTTCTCCTGTTTTTTTACTTATCTTTGTTAATTAATTATTTTTATTTAAAAATATTATATAACTAAACCACCACTTACATTAATCACAGTACCGGTAATATAAGAAGCAGCAGGCGAAATTAAAAAATTTACCGCTTCTGCTATATCTTCCGGAGTTCCACCACGTTTAAGAGGAATCTGTTTAAGATATCCTTCTTTAACATCATCGGGTAATTTCTCTGTCATTTCAGTAATAATAAATCCCGGGGTAATAGCATTTACAGTAATTCCACGGCCGCCTAACTCACGTGCCAGGGTTTTTGTCAAGGCAATAACACCGGCTTTTGATGACGCATAATTTGCCTGCCCTGCTGTCCCAAGCAATCCGCTTACGGAAGAAATATTAACGATACTTCCACTTCTTTTTTTCATCATTATTTTCGCAGCCTGTTGAGCGCAGAGAAAGCTTCCCTTTAGATTAATATCCAAAACCAGATCCCAATCTGATTCTGTCATCCTGATCGCTAGATTATCCCTGGTGATGCCTGCATTATTTATAAGATAATCAACAGCGCCGAATTTATCAACAGTCTTACGAAAAAGATCTTCAACTTCCTTAAAATTAGAAACATCTGCCTTAACAGCTAAGGTATCAACACCTTTTCCCGCCAATTCTTTTGCTGTTTCTTCCGCCTGGTCTATCATTACATCTGTAATGACTAAGGAAATTCCATTATCAGCTAATTTTGCAGCGATTGATTTTCCAATCCCCCTTGCGGAGCCGGTAACAATGGCAACTTTTTTATCTTGTCCCAAGCTTATACCTCCAAATTATTTATATTTTCACTTGTCCCGACTTCCAGACATGGAACATTTCTATCGATTCTTTTGAGTAGTCCTTTTAAAACTTTTCCTGGACCTATTTCTAAGAATTTCCCCGCCCCATCTTTAACCATATTTTCGATCAATTCCTGCCATAACACCGGCTTTGTTAATTGTTGATAAAGTAAATTTCTGATTTTTTCTTTATCCTGAACCGGTTTGGCCTCAACATTACTATAGACGGGTATTTCAGCGTTTCTAATTTCAGTATCTTCCAATACGGCCATAAGTCCTTCTTTGGCCGACTCCATCAATGGACTATGAAAAGCGCCGGAAACAACAAGCTCAACAGCCCTTTTTGCCCCCATTTCCTTGGCTTTTTCAAGAGATTTTCTTATAGCCTCAATATCTCCCGATAGGGCTATTTGACCCGGTGAATTAAAATTTGCAGGCTGTATTACTCCAAATTCTTTTATGCTGTCACATAATTCATATACTTTTTCCGGCGTCAAGCCGATTATTGCAGCCATAGTGCCCGGCTTTTCGATACCTGCTTCATACATCAATTCGCCTCTACGCTTAACTAGTTTTAGACCATCTTCGAAGCTTAGTGACCCGCTTGCTGTCAAAGCGCTGTATTCGCCTAAACTATGCCCGGATGCATAATCAGGTAATATATTTTTTTCTTTTAAAACCTCAAATACTGCCAGACTATGAACAAAAATAGCCGGTTGGGTGATATATGTTTTTTTTAACTCTTCTTCAGGACCGGAAAAACAAATTTCCCTTAAATCCATATCCATTATATCATTTGCTTTATCGAAAATATCTCGACTGGCTTTAAAGGAATCATAGATGTCCTTTCCCATACCCACATATTGAGAAGCCTGTCCCGGGAAAATAAATGCTTTTTTCATAAGTTCTCTATTATATCAATAACTAATTCATGGCCCAACGCAATAAAGCGCTAGCCCAGGTATATCCCCCGCCAAAGGTACCAAAAAGAACCAGATCACCTTTTTTCATACGACCGTCCTGGTAGGCTTCCGATAATGCCATAGGAATTGTAGCAGCGGTTGTATTACCATATTTGCCAATATTAATAACAGCTTTTTCGGGATCAATTTTCAAACGCCTTACAGCAGCCTCAACAATGCGTAAGTTAGCCTGGTGCGGGACAAAGAGCTTAAGGTCGTCACCGGTAAAATTATGTTTATGCAGAAGGTTAACTGAAACATCAGCCATTTTCTGAACAGCCATTTTAAACACAGTCTTACCATCCTGATATATATAGTGTAATTTTTTAGCAACTGTATCGGCTGTTGCCGGATATAAACTTCCTCCGCCATACATATGAAGCGCCTCCGTTCCCAATCCATCTGAATTTAGAGAAAAATCGATTATCGCTTCACTTTCATCCTCAGTGGGCTCTATAAGAACAGCTCCTGCTGCATCTCCAAAAAGGATACATGTATTTCTATCAGTATAATCTACAATTGAACTCATTTTATCCGTACCAACAATAACGACCTTTTTATAATCTCCAGTCCTGATATATTGGGTGCCGATAGAAAGAGCATATACAAAACCGGAACAAGCCGCCATTACATCAAATGACATGGCATTTACAGCCCCGATCTTTGCCTGGATTAAATTACCTGTATTAGGGAAAAACATATCCGGCGTTACGGTTGCCACGATAATAGCATCTATCTCCAAAGGATCTATACCACGTTGATCACAAAGCAATTTTACTGCTTCAACCCCCATATCAGAAGATCCTTTTCCATCTTCTAATATATGTCTCTCACGAATACCGGTTCGAGTTAGTATCCATTCGTCATTGGTATCTACCATCTTTTCTAATTCTTTATTGGTCAATATTTTTTCCGGAACCCAATGACTTACAGCCGTAATTTTTGCTTTTTTAAGCATCTATTATTTCCTCATTCAATCTATCTGAAATATGATGATTCACTTTTTTACTATCCATATTTTTTGCAACCAATAGGGCATTTTTTATCGCTTTAGAGGAAGACTTACCATGACAAATGATGGAAATTCCATTCACTCCGAGAAGAGGGACTCCTCCGTGTTCCTGATAATCATAACCACGTTTCAATTCAGAGAAGGCAGGTTTTACTAATAGAGCGCCAAGATTAGTAAATAAATTATTACCTATATTTTTTTTAATTGATTTTACAAGAACACCCATAATGCTTTCAGCCATCTTAAGAAGAATATTACCTGCAAAACCGTCACAAATTATAATTTCTGTTTTACCTTTCAGAATATCTCCACCCTCAATATTACCATAAAAATTTGGAAGATGCTTTTTTAATAATTGATAGGTTGCGGTTGTTAACTCATTCCCCTTTTTTTCTTCTTCTCCAATGTTTAAGAGTCCGATTTTTATATTATTGTTTTCAAAAAGATCAGCAACGAAAATATTAGCCATTACAGCAAACTGCAATAAATGTACAGGCTTTGAATCAACATTCGCTCCCGCATCAATCAGAAAAACCCATCCTTTTTCACTGGGAAGAAATGTGCCGATTCCCGGTCTTTTAACACCCTTAATCCTTCCAAGGCTCAGCAAACTAGCCGCAAGTTGCGCGCCTGTGTTTCCGGCACTAACAAAGGCGTCCGCTTTTCCTTCTTTGTGTAGCTGCAATCCTACAACCATAGAAGAATTTTTCTTAAGCTTAACGGCCTCGATAGGTGATTCATTCATCCCTATATTTTCCGAGGTATGAATAATTTCAAAATTTTGATGAAAAATCTCAGGAATATGCTTTAATTTTTCATCTATTTTGTAACGATCACCAATTAATACAACTGTATCTGCCGATTTTTGTTCCTTTAAAAAGTGATAAGCACCATCAATAGTAACATCAGGACCATGATCACCACCCATCACATCTAATGCAATTCGCATTAACTCATTCCAATCCTAAGATCAACTGTTTTTTGGCTGATAAACAAATTTACCCTTATAATAACCGCATTCAGGGCAGGCGCGATGACGTAACTTCTGCCCGCCACAATTATCGCAGGCTTCCGTTGAACCGGATGCCAGGCTGCGTATCCAATGGGCCCTTCGCATATCTCTTTTCGAGCGTGATATTTTTCGTTTAGGATTTGCCATTATTTTTCTCCTCTATCTTCCTACTTAATTAAATTTTTAAGTTTTTCCCACCGATAATCAATCAAATCGGTACATGAACATATATTATTATTTAAATTTGTTCCGCATCCGGGACAAAGTCCCTTACAACCTTCTTTACATAGCATTTTAATTGGATGATTTACCAATATTATCTCTGTTAATAATTCGGAAATATCTATTTCCGTTGTATCTGCAGGAAGGACTTGAACATCATCGCTTGACGCAAGTTCCCCCTGACCTATTTGATAAATATGTTCATAATCAAGCGTAATATCCTGTTCAAATGCCTCCAAACAAGTATCACAAATAAAATGCGCTGTTGTATTTAAATGAACTTTAAAACGATAATCATTTCCAAATTTATCAACAGTTACCTGAACAATTGCCTTCTCAGGATAAAATTCCGAAAAACCAGTATCTTCGAAGGTTATTTCGACATTCTGTCTTATTTCAGAATTATTTTCTTTTAAATTTCTTATGTCAATTTTCATAACAAACGGGTGAATATAAAGAAAGATTGATAGTAATTCAATATTTTCCTTAAAAAGGAAGTACTATTCTTTGAAAATGTACCTCAGTTATATTTGGTAAATTAAAAATAAAACGTATTATTCAATAAACTGCAAAGATTATAGTACAATGAATTTCATATTTTATTATGATTCTGTATTAGCTGAATCATTAATTAATTTCATGGTATCCTGAGCAATCACTAGTTCTTCGTTCGTTGGAATGACTAAGCATTGAACTTTCGAGCCAGAAGTTGTAATAGAACGTTCATCTTTAGATAGAAGACTATTTTTTTCTTCATCCATTTCTATACCCAAAAAATCCATGCCATTTAACACATTATGCCGTACTAATGAAGAATTTTCACCTATCCCTCCGGTAAAAACGACGGCATCAACACCTTCTAATGCGGCAGCATACGAACCAATATATTTTTTTAGGCGATATGTAAAAATATCATGTGCTAATTTTGCACGCGGGGATGAATCATATTCCTCTTCAATCTCACGCATATCACTACTAATCCCGCTGATTCCCTGTATACCGCTATGTTTATTCAACAAGGTTGTAGCTTCATTTTGTGTCATCTCTTCTTTATTCATAATCTGTAAAATTATAGCCGGATCCATATCTCCGCATCGAGTTCCCATTAACAGCCCTTCAAGTGGTGTAAATCCCATAGAAGTATCAATAGATTTTCCATATTTAATAGCCGTTGCAGATGCACCATTACCCAAATGACATGTAATCAACTTCAACTCATTAATAGGTTTGCCAAGCATTTTTGCCGCACGTTTCGCCACATAGCGATGAGACGATCCATGAAAACCATACCTCCTGATCCCATGCCTCTTATATAAAACATAGGGTAAACCATATAAATAAGCGTGCTGAGGCATTGATTGATGATATGCCGTATCAAATACAGCCACCTGAGGCGTATCCGATAATATTTGTCGAGCCGCATCAATACCTCGCAAATTGGGCGGATTATGAAGAGGAGCATAATCAATACATTTTCTGATTTCACTAATAACATCATGATTGATAAGCACAGAATTACTAAAAGCTTCCCCCCCATGTACAACACGATGACCGACAGCGCCGAGTTCGGATTTATCTTTAATTACCCCATGATTTTTACTTTAGAGAATACTCATCACATATTCAATAGCCATTTTATGATCAAGAATTTCTCCGGCCAGCCGTATCTCTTGCCGGTCATGCGGTTTATGCGTTAAAATTGCACCTGACATCCCAATGCGTTCCACCAGACCTTTTGCAAGAGAAATTTCACTATCCGGATCAATGACCTGATACTTTACAGAAGAGCTTCCACTATTAATAACCAAAACAATCATTTTATTCTCGCTAATTTTCAATTAATTTTAAACAATAATAAACACTTTTTGTTCCTTTTAAACAGAAAAAATTATTGTTTTCTGTATTCAAAGAATCCATTACCGGTCTTCCTACCTAAGTGGCCGGCTCTAACCATTTTTCTTAGAAGTGGACACGGGCGGTATTTTGCCTCTCCCAGTTCGCGGAAAAGCGTCTCCATCCAGGCCATAAGTTCATCAAGTCCGATAGCATCCGCCATAGCGAGAGGTCCCTTTGTGAAATTATAACCCAATTTCATCGCCGTATCAACATGCTCTGCTGTTGCTACTCCTTCCATCACAATATGGATGGCTTCGTTAATCATAGGAACAATAACCCTTGTTGTGATATAACCCGGATACTCAAAGACCTCCACTGATGTTTTATCAAGTGTTTCGGCAACTTTTTCAGTAAAATGATAGGTTTCATCTGAAGTCTTTAAGCCTCTAACAATTTCTACCAAAGGAATTTTGGGAACAGGATTTAAAAAATGCATCCCGATAAACTTATCCTGCCGGTTCGTAACGGAAGCTATTTCAGTAATACTTAAAGCTGCAGTATTGGATACAAAAACTGTTTCAGGAGGGCAAATTTTATCAACCTTTACCCACAATTCATGCTTGGCGTCCATCTTTTCTGAAATGGCTTCAATAACAATATCTCCAAAAACAGCATCATCGATATTTTCCGAAATAGTAATCCGGCTTAAGATAGCTTTTTTTTCACTCTCCGTCATGGTCCAGCGGGCAATTTCATCGTCGATACTTTGTTCTAACTTTTCAATACCCTGTTTTGCCGCTAACTTAGTTCGCTCAATAAGAATTACGTCAAAACCTTTTGAAGCTAAAAGCTGTGATATTACACGCCCCATGGTTCCCGCACCAAAGATCACAACACGCTGTACGGCGTCAACTGAATCAGAAGTGTCAATAGCACCTTGTTTCAGTATCTCAATATCCATTACATTATTTTTATTATCAGGCATATTTTCTCCAGGAGAAAAACTGTTTTGTTAGTAATTGCTAATCAATTCTGCTTGTGAAAAGAAATAACTGATTTCAATAGACGCATTTTCAGGAGAATCTGAAGCATGAATTATATTTCTTCCTTTGCTTTCAGCATACAGTTTCCTAACTGTACCTTCTTCGGCCTCGGCTGGATCTGTCGCGCCAATTACCCGGCGTAATTCAGCAACAGCATTTTCTTTTTCTAAAACCATCGGCACCACCCTGTTTTCAGTCATAAATTCGACCAAACTATCGTAAAACGGTTTTCCTTTATGCACTTCATAGAAGCCGCCTGCTGTTTCAGGTGTTAATTTTATCATTTTCATAGCGCAAACTTTAAAGCCTTCTGCTAAAAGCAGATCGATAACCTTACCAATAAGATTGTCTTTAACACAGTCCGGTTTTAATATCGTCAGAGTTCTCTCTTTCACTTTATCCTCTTAAATTTAATAAATTATTTCAAAACTTATTATACAATTATTATTGCTTAAATTTAGTAAAAAATTACTTTCTAACCTGGACAAGCCAGAACCAAACAAGTAAATTTCATCACTAAACTTGAATTCAAGCATTATAGTTTATCATTCCCAAACGCTTCTATCGGGAATCTAAATTTCACCATTAAGACACTAAATTTCACCATTAAGACACTACGATTTTTTCAAGACGCTGCTTGAAAAAAGGCTAACGAACAACAAAACGTCGTATCTCTGTCATTCCTTCTAAAGAAGGAATCTAAATGTCGAAGAATATAACAAATATAACTATTTGGAATAAACATGATTTAGATTCCGGCTTAAAACATGCCGGAATGACAGTTTTAAAGAGCTTATTCAATATCAATAATCCCGAACGATTTCGGGGTCGATTTGCGCGCCCAAGCGCCTAACATACAACAAAAAATAACGATAGGAATATATTAATTATTCCCCAGAACTTTTTGTATGTTAATTCCAATATCGGCGGGGCTTTTACAAACGGTAATACCTGCAGCTTCCAATGCCTTCATTTTATCTGCAGCGGTTCCTTTTCCGCCGCTTACGATAGCACCGGCATGGCCCATTCTACGTCCAGGAGGCGCCGTTTGGCCGGCAATGAAACTTACAACAGGCTTGTCGAGATTTTCCTTAATCCAGGCGGCAGCTTCCTCTTCTGCCGTTCCGCCGATCTCACCGATCATAACAACGGCATGTGTATCATCGTCGTCTCTAAACAATTTTAAAGCGTCAATAAATCGCGTCCCTATTATTGGATCTCCACCAATCCCGATACATGTGGATTGTCCTATCCCAAGCTCGGTTAACTGGCCGACAGCTTCATAAGTCAGGGTTCCGGAACGGCTGATAACACCGACATTCCCCTCTTTATGAATAAATCCGGGCATAATACCCATTTTGCCAATCCCCGGAGAAATTACACCGGGACAGTTCGGACCAACAAGATGTACATTTTTATCGCTTATATAAGCATATACACTAACCATATCCAATGCCGGAATACCTTCCGAAATACAAACAATGAGTTTCATACCGGCAGCAGCAGCTTCCATAATAGCGTCGGGTGCAAAAGCAGGCGGTACGAAAACAACAGAAGCATTAGCCCCCGTTTCCTCTACCGCTTCACTTACCGTATTAAATACAGGCACTTTATCATCAAATTTTTGTCCCCCTTTTCCCGGCGTAACTCCGGCAACAACAGCCGTATTATATTCAATCATCTGCCTGGTATGAAAAGAGCCTTCCTTTCCAGTAATCCCCTGAACCAGGACTTTAGTATTTTTTGTTAATAAAACGCTCATTTTAACTCCTGAATTTTTAAAGCAAACATTATAATTACAATCAATTCCTGATAGAAGCAACAACTTTTTCCGCTGCATCTTTCAGGTTTTCAGCAACGATAAAATCCATGCCGGACTCGTTAAGAAGTACAGCGGCTTCATCGGCATTGGTCCCGGCGAGACGGATTACAATGGGAATACTCACGTCAATGGATTTAGCCGCTTCAATAACGCCCCCTGCAACACGGTCACACCGAACAATACCGCCAAAAATATTAATCATGATTGCTTTTACGTTTTTATCAGACAAGATTATTTTAAATCCATTACTTACAGTTTCCACATTGGCCGTGCCGCCCACATCCAAAAAGTTTGCAGGTTCACCGCCCGCTAATTTAATAATATCCATGGTTGCCATCGCTAAACCGGCGCCGTTAACCATACAACCCACATTACCATCAAGTTTAATATAATTTAGATTATATTTTGATGCTTCAATTTCCATTTCATCCTCTTCATCCATATCGCGTAATTCGTCCAGATCAGGATGTCGATAAAGGGCGCTGTCATCAAAAGTAATTTTAGCATCGAGGGCCAAAACATCACCCGTTTTGGTTATAACAAGGGGATTAATTTCGGCAAGAGAGCAATCATTAACTGCAAAAGCTTTATAAAGAGATAGCATAAACTTTACAGCGTTGGAAACTTGTTTACCACTTAATCCAAGTCCAAAAGCCAAATTTCTTGCCTGAAAAGCCTGCATTCCCACACCAGGATCAATCCATTCCTTTAAAATCTTTTCCGGTGTCTCTGCGGCAACTTTTTCAATTTCAACGCCACCTTCCGTACTGGCCATCATAACCAAACGGGATTTTGCACGATCTAATACCATACCAAGGTATAATTCGCGTTCAATATCAATACCTTGCTCAATTAATAATTTTTTTACAATTTTACCTTGCGGACCGGTTTGATGGGTCACCAGATTCATCCCCAGAATACTTGTGGCCAACTCTTTTACCTCATCATTGTTTTTAGCGATTTTCACACCGCCGCCTTTACCACGCCCACCGGCGTGAATTTGCGCTTTTACAACGACAATATCCGTTGGTAGTCTTTTAGCCGCTTCCACCGCTTCCTCAATAGAAAAAACAACATATCCTTCAGGGATTGGTACATTAAATTTTTTCAAAATACTTTTCGCTTGATATTCATGAATTTTCATCAAGATACTCCCATCTAAAATTTAGAACTTTACCTGTAATCATCCAGAGGTTATTAATATACGGATTTCTATTTAAATTGTAAAAAAATATTAAAAATAAAAAAACGTGTTCCACAGTGTATATTTTCTCATTTATTGAAGAAATGTTTATTCACGTTCGTATCAAGTATGTAGATAGTGTCTGAAAGAAAAGTGAGGAAAATGTCATTTCGAGCGAAGTCGAGAAATCTATAAATCATTGTA
>JAUVIB010000192.1 GCA_030592985.1 Calditrichaceae bacterium
ATAGCAATACTTATATATGCTCGATAATATATCTTTACAACATACAATATCCATTATTGATATAATTATTTAACCCTGTATATTTCAGTGGTTTGTGACATATAATACTGCCACTTTGAAACCTTACGAACATATATATCAAGGAATCTTACGTCGTGTTCAAACACAACATTTTCATAAACACCGCTAATATATCCTCTGCCTGTGATAATCCCAACATTACCAATAACCTTAATATCGAGGTCATTTACATCAAATCTGTTTAATATTACGCCACCAGGCTTATATGCTTCAAGAACCAAAGCACGATTTTCTATATCTCCCCGTAAATTATTACCTTGATAATCTTTTGATAATAGGCTTTTTAGAACATTCGTATTATTGGTCATTAACGCTTCTTTTACGGAATTAAAAGTATTAAGTAATTCAGATTCTTTTCCCATTTTCTCCTCAATTTGTTTGAAAAGTTTCTGTTAGACTCTCGCTGTCAATACCATTATTACCAACTGCCACAATTTTCCAGTAATACTCGGCGTTTGAGTTTAGATTTTCTATTGTCATAGTATGCTCATGATTTGATGGACCGTATGGAGAAGTAATTATATCCATTTCGCAAGAGAGAAAAATAATCGTTAAAATGGTGATCATAGAAATTATTTTTTTATTATATCCTCTAAATATACCGGCGATGAGCAGAAATGCGGCCAAATAGACCGAACTTAAATTAATTGGATAACTATCATCGGCGATGATATTGTTAATTTCTATTGGAATGCTGTCGGAAAAATCCGGATTTTCCGAATAATAGAGATTATAGTTTTGGGCGTCACCATACCAGATGAAAGTTACAGATGATGCGTTTACTTCTTCCCCTGATGCCGGTTCACTTAATTTAATCTGATTGAACAATGAGGGCAATTTATAATATTGTTCGCCCTTACTCAATTGATCAGCTAAATCAATTTTTACAAATTCTTTATAATTTTGAAAATTAAACGTGTAAATTTCACCATTTTTTAAATCATAAATATTGGAAAATACTGTTGGATTAATTCCCGTTTGGTGAACAGCATCTATAATTGATCTAAATAAAGATAGTGATATTTCTGAATTACTTTTAAACATATGATTGGCAACATTATACCTATAACTGTTGTACCATCTTGCATTTACTGAATCTGAAACATAAAAATTAGTCATTACCTGATAAGTATCTTTTTTGCGAATGAATACGACATCCTTTTCACCATATTCAATGATTACAGAATTCCCTTCTTTATCCGCCCACATACTATGTCCCTGCCAGTGAGGTGAAAAATATGTTGAATACATTTCTATAACTTCATCCACGGACACACATTCTTCCAGAGCTTTTTCACACAATTCACCGCTGACTGTTGGTTTGTTGTAATGGTTTTTTATGTCCGTTCTTTCGGGCAGAGAGGCGCCATCATACCAAAGGCCCTGTTTATTCATCCCGCCGACATTTTGAAATCCGCCTGATACTCTATACCCGAAATAGACTCTTCCGTATTTTCCGTCCGCTGCCGGTAAAAATAAAATTCTGGTATCAATATTTTCACTATCTTTATTTGTTGCTCCTAAAATTTGGCCATTATCGGCCGCGCTAAATACAGTACAGGCTTTTAAAGAATGTGATGGGTTAAAAACTATTATTGGAAATAAAATTATGATTGATAAAATATTTTTCTTCATTCTCCTATCCTCGCATTCTATTAAAATGAATAACCAACGATGAATGAGATAGTTTGATTTTTTAAGTCAATGCCGTCTGCACTTTGATCAAAATTGGAAATACTACGATCATAAGAGAACTCAAATGATATTTTCCAATATTCGATACCGGCGCGGACAATTAACCCCCAATCAATGGGTTTAATATCTTCAAGCATACCGGTAAAATTCATTGCTATGGTTTTTATACCTAAGGCTGGTCCGCAAAGGATAACCGGTCTAAAACGATTTTTGGGAAAAAATGTTATTTTTAATAGAAGAGGCAATTGAAGGTAAACAAAGGTATTACTTTGGTTGATATCTCCAACGGTATTGACAAGACTGCCCTTTGTGGTAAGATAAAGTTCCTGTTGGGCAGAAAAAGTGTCGTTTATTTTATAAGTAAGAAATCCGCCAATGGCAAACCCGGTTATGTTACTCACATTTTTACCGGGAATATCATCTCCAATGAATTTTGAATAGTTTAACCCCAATTTAATACCCGTTGATGAAAACTCGCCGGCAAATACCGGGTTGAAAAAAAATGCCATCAAACTAATAAAAGTAATTATTTTTTTCATCTTGCTACTCCTTAAATTCATTAGATGCTTTTAAAAACCACCCCCCGGGTTAAAATGTTATTTGCGCTGCTTTACATGTAATTAGTTAGAGGTCCGTCACAAGATGAACAAAATCCAGCTATACAAAATCACCGAACAGCTAAGCAATAGAATTTACTTTAATTACGTCACCATATTCGAAAGGTTTCACCATACTTATGAATAACCCTTAGTGTGTATATCAAGTGCACCTGTGGAGAAACGGAAACAATCGGATTTAATAAATAGTATGGGAGATATTTTGTCCCAAATTTTTTATTTCCATACTAATTACTCACTTATTCGTTGAATCTACGGGTTTAATGAAAAACAAATATTTTCATTTTAATAAATTTATTTCTTGAAAATCATATTTCTATGGTGTATGTTGGGTTATTATAATAATCGAGACACCATTTTCCACAAAAAGAATAAAAGCGATACCGTTGGATTAAAAGCAGTAAATTACATTTAATTGTTTTATCAAAAGCAAAAATGATGTGATACTATGCTTAATTATTTAAAAAATATCAGCGTTTTAAATTTATTTCTGCTTATCTCTTCATTGCTATTTTCACAAAACCTCGATTTACAAATCGAATACATCACCAAAGAACACGGACTCTCACACAATGGCGCATACTTAATTAAGCAAGATTATCAGGGGTTTTTATGGATAGGAACCGAAAATGGATTGAATCGTTATGACGGCCATTCATTCAAACTTTATCTTTACGACCCTCATGATGAAAACAGCATTACCGACAACGATATTTGGATGATGCATATTGATAAAGCAGGCACACTTTGGGTTGGCACTTCACAAGGATTGAATAGATATGATAGGATAAAAGATCATTTTATTCGCTATAAACACAGTGCAAACGATACAACGAGTTTGAGTAATAATCAAATTTGGGATTTATCATCTGACCGGCACAACACACTTTATATTGCTACAAGTAACGGGTTTAATATTTTTAATTCCCAGGATGAAACCTTTACACATATCAAATTTGACTCAGACTCCCTTAACACTTTGAATACAAAAAGAGCTCGGTGTATTATTAAGGATAGTTTTGATTATCTTTGGCTTGGTACCGACGGAAATGGATTGATTTGTTATAATAAAGAAAATCAAGAGATCAGGCATTATCGTCATGAAATGAAAAATGCAAATAGTATCAGTAGTGATCAACTTAATCTTTTATATGAAGATAAAAGCGGAACACTCTGGTTAAGTACCCCCACTGCCGGTCTTAACAGGTATAACAGAAAAACCGATAATTTTAAACGATTTCGATACAATCCGAAAGATTCGACAAGTATAAGTAATAACGGTATCCACGATACTTATGAAGATAGTCATGGAAAATTTTGGGTAGCAACAAGAAGAGGACTTAACCTTTTTAACAGGAAAAAGAGGAAAGTTATCCAACGGCTTAATACAGGGCTTTCTTTTACCATGTTAATGGAAGATAATTATGGCACTATATGGTGCGGTACAAGCGGTCGCGGAATTGCAAAAATAACCAATAAGAATAGACAATTTCCCAATACGGTAAAGGGAATTAGGGCTTATACTTGTTATGAAGATCAAAAAGGTGTGGTTTGGCTTGGTTTAAAAAACAGACTTGCCAACTTAACAGAAAATAATGGACTGAAATATTGGCCGATAAGAGATAATTCCCATCCGAATCCACTTTATATTGTTTCAATATGCGAAGATAGATCCGGTGCTCTTTTTCTTTGTGCAAATAATACAATTTATGAATTTAACAAAAATAAAGGGGAATTCGAAAAGCTTACAAATGTTATTCTTGATTCTCTCCTGGAAAGCACCACCAAATCTGACATAGCTGCTGCACAGGGTGTGAAACAAATATTATTTGATAAAAACGATAAACTTTGGATTACTACAAATATCGGTCTTATCAGTTTTGATAAATCCAATGGATTTGTAGAACAGTACCAACATGACCCGGCAAACTTACAAAGTCTTAGCTCAGATCGTTTACATTGTCTCTTTTTTGACAGCGGCGGTTTGCTCTGGATTCCCACCTGGAACGGTCTTAATTGCTTTGATCCGAAAACAGGGACAATAAAACGTTTTCAACATGATCCTAATGATCCAACGAGCTTATCTACTAATGCAGTTAGTGCAATATGCGGATCCCGGAAGAATGATGAGAATACCCTTTGGATTGGTACTCAATCAGGGTTAAACAGGTTTAATACTATTGATGGTACATTTGAGCAGTTTAACAATGAAACAGGTCCTATCATACGAAACATCCGTAAAATCCTTGAAGATAATAGTGGTAACCTTTGGATTACTACTTATCATAACTTAATAAAATTCGATCCTAAAACAGGCAAAACCAAAATCTATGATGAATCGAATGGACTTTTCTCAAGATTTTCTTCCTACGATGAGGTATTAAAAACGAGAAATGGTGTTTTGTGTTTTACAGCGAAAGATGGTTTTACTTATTTTCATCCGGATAGCATCAAAGAGGATCAACGCTTAGCGCCCATAGTTATAACAAAGTTTAAAAAGAATAACCGGGACATTAAACTTGATACTGCTATTACTGAAGTAAAACAACTTATTCTTACGCACAATGACAAGGTTATATCTTTTGAATTTGCCGCGCTGGATTTGAGCAATCCCAAAAAGAATCAATATGCCTATAAAATGGAAGGATTTGATAGTGACTGGATTTATTCAGGGAACAAACACGATGTAACGTACACAAATCTTTCACCCGGAAACTATATATTTCGGGTTAAAGGAACTAATCATGACGGCGTTTGGAATGAAGCAGGCACATCACTGCAAATTGTTATGCTTGCCCCCTGGTGGAAAACGCGATTTTTCCATTTTATGGCAATTGCTCTTTTTTTAGCCGGCATATTATTAGTACACAAGCTGCGAGTCAGGTATTTAAAAGTTGAAAAAAGAAGACAACAACAATTTTCACAAGAACTTATTGAATCTCAAGAGAAAGAAAGAAAACGAATTGCGGGTGAACTGCATGACGGATTAGGGCAAAATTTGTTAATCATATACAATGAGATTCAACAATTTTTTCAAGAAACAGGCAGTGTTCCCCAAAAATTAGAAAACTTTGTGCCGGCAGTAAAAGAAACAATTGATGAAGTACGTGAAATTGCCAGAGATCTTCACCCGCATCAACTTGAACAGTTGGGTCTTACAAAAGCAATTCAGGCCATGATCAGAAAAATCGAGCATTCTGATGACATTAATTTTACATCGGATATTGATTTTATTGATAACAAAATACCGGCAAAACTAGGGATACACCTGTATAGAATTATTCAGGAAGCATTAACCAATGTTATGAAACATTCTAAAGCAAGAAACGTCCAAATAAGAATAAAGGATAATACTAAGCTGATTAAGATCAGGATTATTGATGATGGTATTGGGTTAAAACGTATCCAGGGGAAATCAAGCGGATTCGGTTTAGACAGCTTAAAAGAGAGAGCCCGGCTGCTTAATGCTTATTTTAAAATATCTTCTCCAAAAAATGGAGGTACCAAGATTTTACTCGATATTCCAATAGAAAAAGAACATAGTTCTACAATTTACTAATGTGTTGCTAAGCAATAAAATGATAAGAAACGGAGTAATCTATATCCCCTTTGAAAAGGGTATTGCAGAATAAGGATTTCTCCACTCCATTCGCCAAAAAAACGATAAATTCCAATCTCCCATAGGGATTCCGATGGAAGAAATGACACATTTAATTGTCGGGATTGTGTCGAGAAATTTATTAAATGCAGTAAACTGCAACACCCTGTGAAGAGGGATTTAGGGGATGTAAAATATTTCATAATTAAATATTTAAGGGGATTTTTTACACTGAATATTACAAATTCTACACATATCTTTTGTTTAAAGTATCCCTTAAGGGGAGAAATTCCGATACTGTAAATTAAGGAAATATTAAACGAAATTTACTAGTTAATAAATATATTTGAATGTCCCCCGAAAATGTATAAATTGATTTATGTAAGTCATTAA
>JAUVIB010000448.1 GCA_030592985.1 Calditrichaceae bacterium
GTATATCCGTAATCTTCTTCCCCGAGGGTACCAGAACAAAGACGGGAGAAATAGGAGCGTTTAAAAAGGGAGCTTTCAAAATGGCATTAGACTTGGAACTGCCAGTTTTACCTGTTTCCATCATCGGTACACGGGATATAATGCCAACTAATTCATTTGATTTACGTCCGGGTCAGGTAAAAATGATTATTCATCCAGCCATAGAAATTGAGCCGTATAAAAGTAATGGAAACGAAGTTATAAAATTAATGACAAATACAAAAGAAATGATAACTAATTCAATTAAAAGCATAGGAATGAATACTTAATGGAAATACTAAGTAAAATTAGCGGAACCGGTTCTTATCTTCCGGAAAAAATATTAACAAATGATGACTTGAGCAAAATAGTAGATACCAGTGATGAATGGATATTTCAGCGCGTAGGCATCAAAAAAAGGCATATTGCAGCCGACACAGAAGTGACTTCTGATCTAGCAGCAGTTGCCGCACAGGCTACTTTAAAGAATGCCGGTATTGACTCACTAGATATTGATTTAATTATTGTGGCCACAATTACTCACGACAAACCGTTCCCTTCCACCGCCACCCAGGTTCAAAGAAAAATAAATGCCAGAAACGCCGCAGCTATTGATATTAACGCCGCATGCTCAGGTTTTGTATATGGGCTCACGATGGCCGATCAGTTTATTAAATCTGGCTTCTACCGGAACATATTAATAATCGGCGTTGAAGTGCTAAGCCGGTTCGTGAACTGGCAGGATCGAAACACCTGTGTTCTATTCGGTGACGGTGCGGGTGCCGTGATTCTTTCCGTAAATAATTCGGATAATAGTTCCGGATTTAAATATGCCACATTGGGCGCTGATGGCTTTAGCCCGCCGGAGTGGCTGGAAATTCCGGCAGGGGGGACGGCATGGCCTGCCAGCAAGGATACCGTCGAGCAGAATCTGCATTTTGCCACTATGAATGGGAAAGAGATATATAAATTTGGCGTTAAGATTATTCCCGAAACTATAAATCGTCTATTAGATAAAAATGGCTATACGATTGAGGATATTGATTTGATAATCCCCCATCAGGCCAATGTGAGAATTGTTGAGGCGGCAGCCAAACGCCTGGGTATTCCAAAAGAAAAATTTTTTATGAATATTGATAAATATGCTAATACATCGGCTGCAACCATACCAATCGCTTTAGATGAGGCTGTACAGCAAAACAGAATTGAAACAGGTGATAAAATAATTCTTATTGGTTTTGGAGGCGGCTTAACCTGGGGCGCTGTTTTATACGAATGGTAATAAAACGTATGAGAAAAAAAAGTATAAAAGTATTACTAATTATTTTTATAGCAATTTCCACGCTATTTAGTCAGGAAAATCAAAAAATGTTTAAATGGCAAATCGGCGAAGAGTTGACTTACAAAGTTTCCTGGGGTATAATCCGCCTTGGCACATTACGGCTTTCTATTCTTGATACGGTCCATTTTGACGGTGTTAAAACGTATCAAACACAATTAAAAATTGACTCAAATCCCTGGCTGTTTTTTGTAAATATGCATAGCACTTTTAATAGTTATTTATTGGAGAATTTATATCCCCGTCTTCTGATTTGCGAAGAGGAAATTGATAATGATGAATATAAAAGCCGTTATGAATTTGATTATAAAAAAGGTGAAATAATTGTCCATTATGAAGGCATCGAAAATCCGGATAAAATAATTGATAAAATCTTTCCTTTAAATAAAAAACTTCAGGATGGTATGTCAATAATTTATTATGCGCGGGCAAATTGCCATCTGGAAAAAAGCGAACAATTAGACGTTTTCCATGCTGCACAGGAAGGAACGCTTAATATTAACTTAACCGGGCAAACGGATTCGGTAAAAGTATCATTTATTGATGGAAACGTGCCCGCTTACTATATAAACGGAGAAGCTCATTTTAAAGCCATTGCCGGTTTTGGGGGGGAATTTGAGGGTTGGTTCAGCCTTGATGAACAAAGAGTACCTCTGTCATCACGGATGGAAGTATTCATTGGAAGTGTCTATCTGGAGCTTGAAGAGTATAAAAACTGGAATCCAGATTATTAATAGTGAAGGAATTATTTTGAAATCATTTTCAAAGAAAACCAGCCTTAATAGTCTTGTGCTTTTAGGAAATTTTTTTTGCTGACGTTTAAATATGTTTCTAACCCGGTAACATGAGCGTTCGAAATAAAAAGGAAGAAAAAGTGTCAGAAGATATCAAGATAAGAGAAGTATCAAACAATAGTTCATTGATGGACTTTATAAAATTGCCTTGGGACATTTACAAAAATGACCCCAACTGGGTACCGCCGTTAATCCATGAAATCAAGAAAAAGCTAAATAGGAAGTCTAACCCGTTTTTAAAACACAGCGAAATACAACTTTTTGTTGCCTATTCCGACAGGAAACCGATAGGCAGGATTGCAGCTATAATCGATTACAACCATATAAAATTCCATCAGGAACAGGTTGGATTTTTCGGTATGTTTGAGTGCCGGGACAACTATATTTATGCGGAAAAATTACTGGACAATGCGCGTGAATGGCTCACCAATCGTGGTATAGAGTTCATGCGCGGACCGATGAATTTAAACATGAATGATGAATGTGGCTTTCTTTTAGAAGGTTTCGATTCGCCACCGGTAATTATGATGACTTATAATCCTGAATATTACCTGCGGTTTATGGAAAGATATGGCCTCGTAAAAGTTAAGGATTTGTATGCCTACCTTAATGAAGGTATTGTACAAACACCTGAGCGCATTGATAAAATTGCGAAACGCGCCAGAGCCAGATATAATGTTAAAGTCCGTCCGCTGAATATAAAAAATTCAAGGAAGAGGTAATTAAAATCAAGCAGATATATAACGCGGCATGGGAGAAAAACTGGGGTTTTGTACCCATGACCGATGAAGAAATGGACCTCTTGGCTAGCGATCTTAAAAAAATTGCACTACCTGAACTCATTATATTTGCGGAAATTTCCGGCGAACTTGTGGGCATTTCTGTTACCATTCCCAATTACAACGAAGCATTCATGCATACAAATGGGCATTTAGATCCGGTGAGTATATCCAAATTACTAATTTACCGAAAAAAGATTAAAGGTACACGTTCTTTATTAATGGGTATGCTAAAGGAGTACAGGTCAACCGGGATACCCGTTTTGCTTTTTATGGAAACGGCTAAAGCTGCTAAAAAATTGGGTTTTGAATGGTGTGAAAC